>JACCQS010000040.1 GCA_013814015.1 Geodermatophilaceae bacterium
GTGTCGGCCCGGATGCCCTCGTCGGTGCTGAACTCGATCGGGTCGCCCTTGCGCTGCGGGATCTGTACCGGGACCAACTCGTCGTCGTACAACCCGTTCTTGGCTGCCAGCGCGGCCTTCTGATGACTCGCTGCGGCGAAGGCGTCCTGCTCGTCGCGGGTCAGGTTGTACCGAGCGTTGTAGGACTCGGTGGAGGCCCCCATGGCGACCTGGTCGAAAGCGCAGAACAAGCCGTCGAAGGCCATCGAGTCCACGAGCGTGGAATCGCCGAACTTCGTGCCCTCGCGGGACTTGGGCAACAGATGGGGGGCGTTGGTCATGGACTCCATTCCCCCGGCTACGACGATGTCGAACTCACCGGCACGGATCAGCTGGTCGGCCAGCGCGATCGCGTCGAGGCCGGACAGGCAGACCTTGTTGACGGTCAGGGCCGGGACGGTCATCGGAATGCCGCCCTTCATGGCCGCCTGGCGGGCGGTGATCTGACCGGCGCCGGCCTGCAGAACCTGGCCCATGATCACGTACTCGACCTGCTCACCGGCGATCCCAGCGCGTTCCAGGGCTCCCTTGATCGCGACCCCGCCGAGGTCGGCCCCGGAGAACCCCTTCAGAGAACCCAGCAGCCGACCCATCGGCGTACGAGCGCCTCCGACGATGACCGAACCTGACATGACAAGTCCCTCCGAGCGGTCCAGGCGTTGGGCGGCAACGACACAGCCCTTGGCTGAATGCATCGAGTCTACCGATGCCCCGTGGCCCCAGCCGGGAGTGCAGAATCGGGACCGTGTTCACCCACCTCGACCATGTAGGTATTGCCGTGGCCGACATGGACGAGGCCTTGGTCTTCTACGCCGAGACCTTCGACCTGCATCCGGTGCACGAGGAGGTCAACGAGGAGCAGGGTGTCCGTGAGGCCATGCTCGCGATCGGGGACTCGGGCACCTGCATCCAGCTGCTCGCCCCGTCGCGCCCGGATTCGGTACTCGCCAAGTTCCTGGACCGATCCGGGCCAGGGATCCAACAGGTGGCCTACCGGGTCACTGACATCGACGAGGTGTCCGCGACATTGCGCGGACGCGGGCTGCGGCTGCTCTACGACTCGGCCCGGCGCGGCACGGCGAAGTCCCGGGTGAACTTCATTCATCCCAAGGATGCCGGCGGGGTCCTGGTTGAACTCGTCGAGCCGGCCCCCGACCTGTCTCACTGACCGCGGCACACCGGCCATGGCGCGTCCCCTTGCTGAGCTGATCGACCCGGGCTGGGCGACCGCCCTGGAACCGGTGGCCGATGTCGTCACCGCGATGGGCGGATTCCTGCGCGCTGAGATCGCCGCTGGGCGCTCCTATCTCCCGGCCGGACAGCACATCCTGCGGGCCTTCGAGCGTCCGCTGGCCGACGTCCGGGTCCTGATCGTCGGTCAGGATCCGTATCCCACCCCTGGGCACGCGGTCGGCCTGTCGTTCTCGGTCGCTTCCGAGGTACGGCCCATTCCGCGCAGCTTGCAGAACATCTACCGCGAACTCTCGTCCGATCTCGGGATTACCCCGCCGGCACATGGAGATCTGTCGGCGTGGTCGGACCGCGGGGTCCTGCTGCTCAACAGATGTCTGACCGTGCAGCCGGGCAACTCCGGCGCGCACCGGGGCAAGGGTTGGGAAAAGGTGACCGACGCAGCCATCGAAGTGCTCGTGGCCCGGGACCAGCCGTTGGTGGCGATCCTCTGGGGGAAGGACGCGCAGACGCTGCGTCCTCGGTTGGGCACGGTTCCGGTGGTGGCCAGCGTCCACCCGAGTCCGATGTCGGCCGATCGCGGTTTCTTCGGCTCCCGCCCGTTCAGCCAGGTCAACCATCTGCTCGCGTCGCAGGGTTCCGCACCGCTGGACTGGAGCTTGGAATGACCCGATCTGCGCTGGTGACCGGGGCGAGCGGATACGTAGGCGGGCGGCTGGTACCCGCGCTGCTGAAGCCGACTGGTCCGTGCGGGCAATGGCGCGCACGGCCACCCGCTTGCGTGACTATCCCTGGGCCGGCGACGTCGCCGTCGTCGAGGGCGACGTCCTCGATCGGGACAGCCTTCGCGCGGCACTCGACGGCGTCGACGTCGCCTACTACCTGGTGCACGCGATCGGCTCTGGCGCGGACTTCGAGGCGACCGATCGCCGGGCCGCGGAGAACTTCGCCGCCACGGCACATGCGGCGGGCATACGCCGGATCGTCTACCTCGGCGGAATGACCCCCGACGGGGAGGAACTCTCGCCGCACCTGCGCAGCCGTGAGGAGGTCGGTCAGATCCTGCTCGACAGCGGAGTACCGACCGTGGTCCTCAAGGCCGCCGTCGTACTGGGCAGCGGCAGCGCGAGCTTCGAGATGCTGCGGCACCTGACCGAGCGCCTGCCGGTGATGGTCACGCCCAAGTGGGTCGATGTGCAGATCCAGCCGATCGCCATCCGCGACGTCTTGCACTATCTCGTCGGTGTGGCAGATCTGCCGGCCGAGGTCAACCGCAGCTTCGACATCGGTGGCGCGGACGTCGTGACCTATCGCGACATGATGCAGGGTTACGCCCGGGTGGCCGGGCTGCCGCGACGACGGATCTTCCGGGTCCCGGTTCTGAGCCCGACGCTCTCGGCGCACTGGGTCGGCTTGATCACCCCCGTACCGGGGAGCCTGGCAAAGCCGCTGGTCGAGAGCCTCAAGAACACCGTCGTCGCTCGGGAGCACGACATCGCACAGTTCGTCCCGGATCCAGCGGAGGGGTTGCTCGGCTTCGACGCCGCGGTGGGCAGAGCGCTGGCCAGGATCCGCGATGCCGATGTCAGCACGCACTGGTCCAACGCCTCAGTCACCGGGGCATCCAGCGACCCGATGCCCACCGATCCCGACTGGGCCCGAGGGGACCTCTATGTCGATGACCGGAGCAGCGTCGTCGAAGCGCCGCCGCAGGCACTGTGGGAGGTGATCGAAGGGATCGGCGGTACGGCCGGCTGGTACTCCTGGAAGTTGGCCTGGCGGGTACGCGGCATCCTCGACCGGCTCTGGGGCGGACCGGGACTTCGCCGCGGACGACGCAGTCCGCACGATCTGCAGATAGGTGACGTCGTGGACTGGTGGCGGGTCGAGGAGATCGTGGACGGCGAACTGCTCCGGCTGCGGGCCGAGATGCGCGTTCCGGGCCGGGCTTGGTTGGACCTGGGCATCGAGACCGACGCTC
>JACCQS010000058.1 GCA_013814015.1 Geodermatophilaceae bacterium
ACCGGTATGACGACCCGGCGACCACGCTCGTCCACGAGGGTGAGGACACCACGGCCACGGTCGATGGCCTCGGTGATCGCTGTCTGAACCTCGTCGGGGGACTCGGGGCTGTCCACTGTCAGCTCTCGTGGTGAGTGCTGCACGCCGATCTTGACTTCCACCGCTGCCCGCCTTATCTCGCTCCGTCCGCCTGGTCCGACGGTTGCCTGGCCGAGGCTAGTCCAGCGCTCCCGCGCAGAGGCCCCGACCTCCTACGCCGTGCGCGAACTCCGGGTCAAGCGGGCGGCGCAGTGCGGTGCGCGGGTGGCTCGGTGACCGTGTCCAGCGCAAGGTCGGACTGCAGCGGGAATCCCGAGATGCCGCGCCAGGCCAGAGCTGACACAAGCGCGACGGCCTGGTCCTTACTCAGATCGCTGGCCTGATCGTTGCGGCGTTCCAACCACCAGCGGGCGCTGATCTCGGCCAGCCCGGACAGGCCGGCTGAGAGGAGATGGGATTGAGCCGGGCCGGCACCGGACTCGGCATTGATGGTGTCTGCCAGCGCCGCGACGATGGCGGCGAAGGCGCTTTCCACCTTCGCGTGGACCTCAGGGTCGTTACGCAGGTCCGATTCCCACAACAGGCGGAAGGCTTCACCCTCACCGTCGACGAACTCGAAGTATGCGGCGATCGCGCCGTGCACCCGTTCCTTGTTGTCGTTGGTTGCTTGCAGGGCGCTGACCATGCGCTCGCCCAGATGGGAGACCTGCTCGTCCAACAGGGCGAGGTATAACTCACGCTTGCCCGGGAAGTGCTGATAGAGGACAGGTTTCGAGACCCCTGCGCGCACGGCGATCTCGTCCATCGCCGCCGCGTGGTAGCCACGGGCCACGAAGATGTCGCGCGCCGCCTGGAGCAGCTGGTGGCGTCGCGCGGAGCGAGGGAGCCGGCCGGGACGGCCGGAAGGAGGATCGGGCCTGGAGTCCGGCTGCGTCGTGGTCGTCGTCATCTCCTCGGCAGTGAACCTTCCTCGCCCGCTTCGTGGCAAGGACTGGCAGCATCAGGGATGTGATTGCTGACGGCCCCGGCGCGACCTCCGCCGGCCGGCGGGGCCGTATCCACCGTGCCTGGTGGGTCGCCGCCATCACCTTCGCCGCACTCCTGGCAGCTGCGTCGTTCCGGTCGAGCACCGGTGTGCTGATCGAGCCGCTGGAGGCCGAGTTCGGCTGGTCCCGGGCCCTGACCTCCGGCGCGATCACGGTCAACTTCATCCTGTACGGCTTGACCGCCCCCTTCGCCGCGGCCCTGATGCAGCGGTTCGGGGTGCGCGGCGTGGTCGTTGCCGCGCTGGTTCTGATCGCGACCGGGATGGGTCTGACCACGCTGATGACCTCGGGCTGGCAGCTCTACGCGTTGTGGGGCTTGTGCGTCGGGCTCGGAACCGGCGCGCTGGCACTGGTGTTCGGCGCGATCGTGGCCAACCGCTGGTTCTTACGCCACCGGGGTCTGATGATGGGCGCGTTCTCGGCCGCCTCGGCAACCGGGCAGCTCGTCTTCCTGCCGGTGATCGCCAACCTCACCGAGAACGTCGGCTGGCGGCAGGCTGCCTTGCTGGTCGCCGCACTGGCACTGCTGCTGATCCCGTTCGTCCTGGCCTTGCTCGCGGAGTCTCCAGCGGCGGTGGGCCTGCGTCCGTACGGCGATCCGGAGACCGGAGAGCTGAGCACCGTCGCACCGCCCTCAGCCAAGGGCGTGGAAAAGGGCAATGGAGCGGCCCGTACGGCGATCCGAGTGTTGCGTGAGGCCTCGCACTCCGCCACGTTCTGGATCCTGATGGGCACCTTCTTCATCTGCGGCTGGTCAACCAACGGGCTGATCCAGACGCACTTCATTCCGGCCGCCCATGACCACGGGATGCCGCCCACGACAGCGGCCGGTCTTCTGGCCGTGATCGGAGCCTTCGACATTCTCGGCACCTTGGCTTCGGGTTGGCTGACCGACCGGGTCGATTCCCGCAAACTTCTGCTGGCCTACTACGGCCTGCGCGGGCTCTCCCTACTCGTCGTGCCCGCCGTGCTCGGTCCCACCGTCGAGCCGCCGCTGTTCTTCTTCATCGTCTTCTACGGCCTGGACTGGGTTGCCACGGTGCCGCCCACCGTTGCGTTGTGTCGGCAACACTTCGGGCTCGAACGCTCCGGGATCGTGTTCGGCTGGGTGTTCGGAGCGCACATGGTCGGTGCCGGTGTGGCAGCCAGTGTCGCGGGGCTCATCCGTACCAACACCGGTGACTACGCCGCGGCCTGGTATGCCGCCGGCCTGCTCTGCGTGATCGCGGCCTTTGCAGTACTGCGGATCCCGAGACCGCCGATCCCCGAGACCGCCCCCTCCGCGAAGACCGACCAGGCAGCACCCGAACCGGAGCAGATTACCCTCGGCTG
>JACCQS010000073.1 GCA_013814015.1 Geodermatophilaceae bacterium
GCCGGGTCTGGCTGCGCCCCGCAGGTGATTGACTTGGGCACGCTCGGCGGGGTGTGGGTCACCAGCCTCGGCGATGGAAGCGTCTACCAGATCGACCCCGACACCAACGCGGCACGTCAGGTCAATCTGGATGCCCGCCCTGCTTCCGGCTTCTTTGAGATGTACCTGGCGGTGACCGAGGACGGGGTGTGGGTCCGCGTACGGGACGACACTGTGGTCCAGGTCGACTCCACGTCCGGGTCGCTGATCGAGAGCTATCCGGCCGGACGCGGCGGCGGTGGCATGGCGGTCGGCTTCGGATCCTTGTGGGTCGCCAACTTCTCGGACAACACTCTCTGGAGGGTTCCGCTTGCCGGCTGCGGCTCATCCGCACCGACTTCCGGTACCGGCTCAGAGTCGACATCCAGTGCGACGTCGGCCACGCAGCGACGACCGCGAAGGAATCCGAGGTGCTGCGCTTCGGCGGCGCGACCTGGAGCACCAAGTTCGGATTCGGCGCGGCCTGGGTGCAGGTCGATCCGCCGGTCGATCAGATCGTCAAGATCGACGCAGCCACCGAAACCGTGACCCTAGCCATCGACGGCGGTCGGGCCGTCGCGTTCACCTCGGACGCAGTCTGGGTCGCCGTCGGTGGCGAGGAGGTCCAGAGGTTGGATCCGGATTCCGGGGAACTGCTTCTGACCGTCCCACTCATCGCGCATTACTTGGACGCGGGTCACGGGTCGGTTTGGGCGCCCACTCCGGACGGCCTGGTACGACTCGATGAAAATACCGGCGACGTGCTCGCGGCCATCCCGATCCTTGATGTCGGCGAACTGACCGATGTCGGCGTTTCAGATACCGCGCTCTGGGTCACGGCCAAGGATTCTGGCCAGGTCGTGTGGATCGATCCCGTCACCAACACGGTCGTCACCAACATCCCTACCGGCTCGGGTGCGCACGACCTCGTCGTGGACCAGAACGGGGTATGGGTCGCGAACTACCGCGCCAACACGATCTCCCGGATCGATCCGGCCACTGGCCAGGTCGTCGCCACGATCGAGGGGGTCGGATCCGGGGTCGGCATCGACTCCAGCGGCGACGCGGTCTGGGCGAGCAACATGTCTGACGGCATCTACCGCATCGACCCAGCAACCAATACGGCCACGCTCGTCATCGAGAAGCCCCAATGGAGCTACGGGCTCGCCTACGCCGACGGCTTCCTTTGGGTCTCGGGCGTGGAAACCAATGAGGTCTCCCACCTAGCGATACCGGAGGGTTGACCCCATCAATCCCACGCCCACGCGACCACCGCCGGATTACCGAGACTGAATACCTTGCGTGCGACCCCGGACCCGCTCGTCCACCAGGTCGCCGTTGACCGCTTAGGCTGCGGTGAGGCCTCCGGCCGAGGCGATCACCACCGCGCGATCGTGGGGGCGAGCGCTTCGTCGTAGGCGAGCACCGGGCCCCGGCATCCTCGAGCAGGTACCGCAGCTCCGGCGGTGCCGACGCGGGGTTGATCGGGACGAACACGGCACCCAGCCGAGGCGCGGGGTAGAAGGCGATCACGAAGCGGTCCGAGACCCGCCCATCAAGGCGAAGCGGTCGCCATGTTCCAGACCCACGCCGGCCAGAGCGTGGGCGGTCCGATCGACCTCGCGGTCGAGCTCGGCATACGTCTAGGAGGTTGGGCCGAACTTCAGGGCGACAGTCTCTGGCGTGCGTCTGGCTCCCGCCCGCCGCGATCAGGGAATGGTGGGCACGGGGTTACTCCTGATCCCTCACGGTTCTGCTGCCGGTCTGATGGGGGCTGCATCTCGTGGTTGCCGGCAGCGTAGTGGGCTTGCTCGTACTCGGCTGGGGGGATCATGCCCAGGGTCGTGTCTTCGCGGTCAGCAGTCGGACCTCGGCGGGCGACCGCGCTGACAGTCTCGTCGCTACTGCGCCGGGTAACTTTGACCCATGATGGCCGATCCGGCCGGCGTGGGCCGGGTCTTGGCCGGCCGGTACACATTGCGTACGCCCTTGGGGCACGGCGGAATGGGCACGGTGTGGCTTGCCACCGACTCCGTCCTGGGCCGACAGGTCGCGATCAAGGAAGTCACCTTCGAGGCCGCCGCCGCGGAGGAACGCCGCCTCCTGCGCGAGCGGACGCTGCGTGAGGCGCGAGCCGCCGCGCGGTTCGCGCATCCTCGGGTGACCACCGTCCACGATGTCGTCGAGGAGGACGGTAGGCCGTGGATCGTGATGGAGCACATACCCT
>JACCQS010000085.1 GCA_013814015.1 Geodermatophilaceae bacterium
GGCCTACCAGCCATACGTCGCCCGGATCGGCCGTCGACCCGCGCCCATGACCACCGACTACGCCACGATCACCAGCGCCAGGAGCGCGTGGGTGGCCGAACAGGGCGGCTACCTCGTCGGGCTGCTCGTGCTCGAGCCAGCCGAGGACCACCTGCTGGTGGACAACGTGGCGGTCGCACCCGATGCGCGGGGACTCGGCGTGGGCAGCCGGCTACTGCGACTGGCCGAAGAGCAAGCCCACGCCCGGGGGCTGCCCGAGGTGCGGCTGTATACCAACGAGGCCATGACCGAGAATCTCGACTACTACCCCCGCCGCGGGTACCGCGAGACCCACCGCTGCACCCAAGACGGCTACCGCCGGGTTTTCTTCACCAAACCTGTCGCCGGCCGCGGCGAGCCGTAGGCCGCCCGGGTAGGCGATCCTCTGTCGGTGACCCAACCGGCCGCCCTGGGTAACGGCGGGAGGTTGCCCTCACTCCACAAATGCTGCGACGGCGCTTGTGAACCAGGCGGGATCCTCGAGCCAGGGAAAGTGGCCGGCTTCCGGCTGGGTGACGAGTGTTGCGTTGGCGAACACGCGGCCAGTTTCGCCACGACGCGGGGTGGGGCTGCCACGTCGAGTGCTCCAGAGCAGATCGATGTAATCGGTGCGCAATCGCGAACTCGGCTACATCCCGTTCCAGGACTGGGCAAGCGGACGCAGCTGGCGTCTCGGCGCGACCTACCTCGTCGTCGAGCAGTCACCGGCTCTGACCGCGACCGAGCATGATCGGCAGCGTCCAGGAATGAACCACCTCGCCTTCCACGCCGGCGACCCGGGAAATCTCGACCTCCTCGCCGACGCCGCGCCGGCCCACGGCTGGATCCTGCTGTTCGCCGACACGCACCCGCACGCCGGCGGCCAAGATCACTACGCCGCTTACTTCAGCAACTCCGACGACTACGAAGTCGAACTCGTCGCGAACGAACCACAAGCAACGCGGTACCCCGCTCGACGGATTCGCCGACAGCTCGGTGCCTCTTCGAGTCAGACCAGGGATGGACGGCCGAGACAATCAAGATCCACCCTTGGTCCGACGCTCTGACCGCGGGATCTACCTAGCGTCGGTGCTCGAACCGGATTGCTCCGCATCCGGACCGACAGTCAAGGAGATCCCGTGTCGCACCCCATGTCCTATCCCGCGCAGAGCGAGCAAGCGCGACCGCCGAGTCCGGCGGCTGCGCCCGCCTACCTGCCCACGGGACACCAGCCGAGCGCGTATGCCGGCGGGCAGCGACGCCGTCCGCTCACTGGGGCTGACGAAAGTCTACGGCCGGGGTGAGGCATCGGTGACCGCTCTGGATGGGGTCGATGTCGGCTTCGCGCGCGGCGAATTCACCGCGATCATGGGTCCCTCGGGATCGGGAAAGTCCACTCTGATGCACTGCCTGGCCGGGCTGGACACCCCGTCCTCCGGCCAGGTGTGGCTCGGCGACACCGAGCTGACCGCTCTGCGCGACACCGAGCTGACCACCTTACGGCGCGAGCGCATCGGCTTCGTCTTTCAGGCGTTCAACCTGCTGCCGGTCCTCGACGCCAGGGCCAACATGGTGCTGCCCATACCAGCCGGCCTGGTGGTAGCGGAACTTGATCGGCTGCCCACCCTCCTCAGTCACCGTCGGCACATAGATGCCGAGACGATCGCAAGGCTGTCGTCGGGGTGCACCGTCGGCGTACCGCACTGCTCGAGCAGATCAAGGTGTTCAGGGCGCATGTCCACCGACCCTAGCCCGCCACCCTCCGGGGCCCGTCCATGGGGACTTTCTCCGGAGAAAGTGCGGTGTGGCGCGCCTCAGACGCGACATTCTCCGGAGAATGTGCGGTCAGGGTGTCGCACGGATCAGGTCAGGGGCACGACATCGGGGGCGCCCATCCGGGCTGCGTCGGCGGTCTCGTCATCGGGCATCTGCTGGCTCTCCCGCTCGGCGGCGACCCGCATCCGGTAGTGCTCGATCTCGATCGAGAGCTGCCCGGCGCTCCAGCCCAGCACATCGCCCATCAAGGAGGCCACCTCCTCGCACACGCCGATCCCCCGGTCGAAGGTCTCGATCGAGATATGCGTACGACGGGTCAGTACGTCGTCCAGATGCTCGGCGAGAGGTTCGCCCGTCAAGGATCGGCTTTTGGGACCGGTCGGCGGCCTCCGGGGGGCGAGGCGGCAGGATGGCAGAGTGCGTAAGCCGTTGAGGATCGCCGCGGTACAGCCGGCCTGCGCCCCGCGTAACGTCGCGGCCAACGCGGGGCTGCACGCCAGCGCCATCCGAGCCGCCAAGGCCCGAGTAGTCGTGTTTCCTGAACTGTCGCTGACCGGGTACGAGCTGGAGGCCCGACCGGTCGCGCCGGACGACCCCGCCCTTATCCCGATCGCGGACGCCTGCGCGGCGACGGGCTCGCTTGCCCTGGCGGGCGCGCCCGTGGCCGACGAGCAGGGACGCCTCTTCATCGCCATGCTGCGGATTGACGCGAACGGCGCACAGGTCGCCTATCACAAGACGTGGCTCGGCGGCCGCGAGCCGGCCCGGTTCACTCCCGGTAGCGGGCCGGCCGTCTTGGAGATTGACGGATGGCGTCTGGGACTGGCCATCTGCAAAGACACCGGTGCCGCTCAGCACACAACCGCCACAGCGGCCCTGGGAGTCGACGCCTACCTCGCCGGCCTGGCACATCACCCGCAAGAACTTCCCGAGCAAGAGGCCCGAGCCATCGTCGTCGCCCGTACCTGCCGGGCCTACGTTGTCTTCGCCAGCTTCGCCGGGCCCACCGGGGATGACTTCGTCGAGACGGCGGGGTGCTCGGCCATCTGGTCCCCCAGAGGCTTCGCTATCGCTCGTGCGGGACCGGATGTCGGTGGCAGCGCCTGCGCAACCCTGGAATGACCCGGTATCAGGAGAGGAGGCTGCGGCAACAACGGCCCGACGTCTTCCCGCAGACCGATCGTCTATCGGGATCGGCTCGTCCGCCTCGGATCTGCTGGTGGCATGTCCAAAGGTCGCTGACCGCGCGCGGTGTCGGTCAGCGTGGCGTGGGGTTTGCTGCGCGCGATGTTGCTGAGCGCTGCGCGAGTGCTTCGAGGACGGTGGTGCACCAGTGGATGTTCAGCTGCTCGTACAGCTGTCCGGCCATCAGCGTCAGGTACGGTCCGACGCGTTCGGCGTCGCGCAGGTATTCGTCCTCGTCACGTCCGGCGAGAAGATCGTCGCGCAGGCGGTCGTATTGCGCGAGTTTGTCGCGCGCCTGTTCCAGCCGCGTCGACACAGCGGCCCTGACTGCGCTGTGGTCGCCCGAGTCGATGGCCTGCAGCTTGACCAGCAGATCGTCGCGGATGGCGGTGGTTCGGGCTGGCTGTCGGGTGAAGGCGCGCAACTCATCGCGGCCGCTAGCCGTGAGCGTAAACATGCGCTTGTTCGGGCGTCGGAGCTGTTCGACGACGCGGGCTTGCACCAGCCCTTCTTGCTCGAGCCGTTCGAGTTCGCGGTACAGCTGCTGGGACGTGGCCGACCAGAAGTTGGCGACCGCCACGTCGAAGCGCTTGGCGAGCTGGTAGCCCGAGGCTTCTCCCTCGAGCAATGCCGCGAGCACGGCGTGGCGCAGCGCCATCTAGACAGCCTCCAATTCAAGAAGGTAGCCTCATCAACACCTAATCAAATTGTTGAGTATACAGGAGGTCGCGTCGTGCATCCGTTCCGCGCCGCTATCGAAGCACGCGACATCGACGCCGTCGTCGCGCTGCTCTCCGAGGACGTCGTCTTCCATAGCCCCGTCGTGTTCGCGCCGTATCACGGCCGTGAGACGGTCGCAGCAATCCTGCACGCGGTCTCGCGGATCTTCGAGGACTTCCGCTACGTGCGTGAGATCGGCGCCCACGACGGCGTCGACCATGCGCTGGTCTTCCAGGCCTGCGTCGGCGAGCGGCAGGTCGAGGGAAGCGACTTTGTGCACCTCGACGAGGACGGCTCGATCGCCGAACTCACGGTCATGGTGCGACCGCTGTCCGCGGCGCATGCCCTGGCCGACGCGATGAACGCTCAGTTCGCAGCCGCCCCAGACACCGACCGAACGTGACGACACCCTCCCCGCGGTACAACACCGATCCCGGCGATGAGGGCGGACTGCCGTTCATCGACGAGCACACGATGCGTTTGACGGCGGAGCCGGACGACGTCTGGACCGCTCTCGGCGGGCTGCTCGCGCACCCGCGGGGACCGATCAGGGCCTTCGGCATCCGTCTTCTGCGCGCCCAGCCTGCGCACCGCACCGGCGATCCGCTCAAGGCGGGATCCACGCTGCCCGGGTTTGCCGTGGTGCGTGCCGAGCAACC
>JACCQS010000118.1 GCA_013814015.1 Geodermatophilaceae bacterium
CCAGCCTGATCCGCCGAGTGCGCCGGCGCATGCACCTCGTCGATGTCGACAGCTACGACGACTACATGGACCGGTTGCAACTGGATCCGAGCGAGTTCACCGCCCTGTTCAACACGATCCTGATCAACGTCACCAGCTTCTTTCGCGACCCGGAGGCGTGGGCCTATCTGCAGAACGAACTGCTCCCCGGAGTTGTCGCCCGCAACGGGGACGGGCCGCTTCGCGTCTGGAGCGCCGGATGCGCCTCGGGCGAGGAGGCCTATTCGCTGGCGATCTGCCTTGCCGAGGTGCTGGGCGCCGACGCCTTTCGGCAGCGAGTGAAGATCTATGCCACCGACGTCGACGAGGAAGCCCTGGTCCAAGCGCGGCTGGGTAGCTACACCGACCGGGACCTGGCCGCGATGCCACCGGCGCTGGCCGAGAAGTACTTCGAAACCGCTGGCCAGTATCGGGTCTTCACCAAGGAGCTGCGGCGCTCGGTCATCTTCGGTCGCAACGACCTGGTCCAGGACGCGCCGATCTCGCGCATAGACCTGCTGCTGTGCCGGAACACGTTGATGTACTTCGACGCCGAGACCCAGGCTCGCATTCTGAGCCGTTTGCACTACGCCCTCGAGCCCGGGGGGCTGCTCTTCCTGGGCAAGGCCGAACTGGTGCTCAGTCATGGCCGAATCCTTGCCCCGGTCGAGGGGAGGCGCCGCTTCTTCCGCAAGGTGGTCACCGATCCGGCGCGGGAAAGGGCGCTCGTCCTGGGCATCGGCCACGGCGATGCCGTCGATGCCGACGATCTCCGGGTACGGCAGGAGGCGCTGCTCTCAGCGCCGACCGCACAAGTTGTCGTTGATCCCGCCGGGCGGCTGCTGATGAGCAACCGACGCGCGGAAACCCTGTTCGGATTGAGTTCCCGACAGGTGGGTCACCACATCGCCGATCTGGAGCTGGGTTCGCGGCCGGTCGAACTGCGCCCGTTGCTCGACCAGGTGATCCGGGAGCGTCGGACCTTGTGGGTCAAAGGGGTGGAATGGACCCGACCGGGGATAGAAACGCTGTGGTTCGACGTGCAGATCGTGCCGCTCGGCGCTGCCGAGCGAGGCACGCTGGGGCTGACGATCATCTTCAACGACATCACCAGTCAGCGGGTGCTCCAGCTGGAGCTCGAGTTGGCCCACAACCAGCTCGAGACCGCCTACGAGGAACTGCAGTCCACCAACGAGGAGTTGGAGACCACGAACGAGGAATTGGAGACCACGAACGAGGAGCTGCAGGCCACCAACGAGGAATTGGAGACGATGAACGAAGAGCTCCAGTCGATGAACGACGAACTCGGCTCGAGCAATATCGAACTGCGGGACCGGGCCGGTCAGGTCGATGATCTGAACGACTTCATGAAGTCGGTCCTGGCCAGCCTCACGGTGGGTGTGGCCGTGGTCGACGAGGGCCTGAACGTCTCGGCCTGGAACTCACCCGCGCAGGAGCTCTGGGGCGTGCAGGCCGACGAGGCCGTCGGCCGATCCTTGTTCAGCCTGGACATCGGGCTGCCACTGGGACGGCTCAGGACCCAGTTGGACAGCATGCTCGCCGGCCCGCACGACAAGCACTCCGCGGTACTCGTCGAAGCGGTCAATCGCCGCGGCCGGCCGGTGACCGTGCAGGTCACCCTCAGCCCCTTGGTGCGCGACGACGACGCGGAGCACAAGGTGACCGGTGCCATTCTCGTGATGGAGGAGATGAAGGACGGCTCGAAGGCGGTCTAGAGGCGGTCTGGGCGGTCGGCCGAGCGGGCCCGGATCCTGGGTCAGGCGGTGCGCGGAGGTGCCGTCCCGGTCCTACGTCCGGATGTGCGGACCAGCCTGGCCGAGAGGTCGCTGAGCTTGGTGTTGGTGTTGCGGCTGACGGTGACCAGCCGGGCGAAGGCCTCATCAGCCGAGCAGCCATGCCTGGCCATGATGATTCCCTTGGCCTGATCGATCTCGGCGCGCGACTGGAGGGCCTCCTCCAATTGCAATCCGAGCTTGCGCAGCGACTCGCGTTCGCGGACATCCTGTACGACGGCGCCGACGGCTGCGGCGAACAGTCCGGCAATCCGAATGTCGTTCGAGTCGAAGGCATTTTCGTGGTCCGCGTAGAGGTTGACAACGCCGATGGTCTCGGGCCCGCGCTGCAGCGGCAGCGCCAACGCGCTGCCCAGGCCGGCTGCCGACGCCTTCGGGCCGAAGACGGGCCACCGCCGGTCACCCAACACCTGTTGGGAGATCGTCATCTCACCGGTGTTGTAGGCATCGAAGCAGGGTCCCTCACCAGCCTCGTACTGTGCACCATCGACCGCCTGGGCGAACTCGGACTCGGTGGCAATGGCTTCCGGCTCGATCGGTGAGCCCAGCGAAACGCTCAGGCCGCTTGCGTGCGGAACCGCTGTACGGCCCAGCGAGGTGACCCGGGCCAGCAGCTGCCGTTCGTCGTCGTCCTCAAGAGGCAGCCGGCACAGCTTGGCGAAAACCGCGGCACTGGTGTCGGAGTGCTTGGCGGCATCCCCGGGCTCGACCGCGGTGGTCGGCACGGCGACCCACCGGTACTGACGGCTGACACCGTTCCCACCCGGATCGGTGAAGGCGGCCAGGGTCACCTGCACGGGGTTTCCCTGTCTGGGTCTGAGCTCGACCACAACCTGCTGCTCGGCGTGTTCGGACATCCGGCTGATCACTTGGCGAAGCTGCTTGCGGTCCTTCTCGCCCACGAACAGCGCCAACGGCTTGCGTAGCAGGCCTGCCTCGGCAACCCCGAGCAATGCGGCCGCCACGCTGTTGGCGTCGATCACGGTGCCGGCACTGTCGGTGACGAACACCGGAACGGGCAACAGCGAGGAGACCCTTTCCCGCCACAAGCCGTGGTCTCGTTGCTGCCCGCGCAGATCCTCGATCGCCCTGTGCTGGGCACGCAACTCTTCCTGGGCGACGCGGAGTTCCTCGTGCGCGACGCTGATTTCGAGCAGGGTCTCCTCGAGGGCTCCCTCGGGGTCGGCTGTCGCGCTCTGTAGCCGCTGCACCCGCTGGCGCTGTGCCTCGAGTTGCTCGGAGAGGGTGTCGGCCAACGGCGGCAGCTCGAACGAGTCGGACTCGTCGCTCACTGCGCCTCCAGATGGTCAAGAGTCGATTCCGACCGCACGGTCAAGCCTGCTCAGATGACCGGATCGGCGCACGACCCCGGCAGCACGATGAAGCGTACGCGCCGAACCGCCGACTCAAGACGTACAATGTAAGCCAGGCCTAGCCAAAGAACAACTTACGCATCCGGAGAAGGCCTTTGCAGAACTTATGCAAAGCGACTGGCGGGATTGTGAAGTAGACAGACCTGTGGTGTAGTTCTTCGCAGTTGGTCCAGCAGCGGCGCCACGATGCTCGTCTCTCGCTCAGGAGTCATCGTGCAGTTGGCCGTCAGTCAAGATCGGGATGCGCCCACCAGCAGCAGGACCAGTTTCCCCGAGTCGATCTCGCTCAGCAGCCATGACCTGTTGATGCAGGCGGCCGACCCGTGCCCCGAGCCGGAGCGCGAGCGGCTGCACACTCAGGTGATCCTGCTCAATCGCCGCGTCGCGGCCGGCATCGCCTCGCGGTACCACCAGCGCGGAGTGGACAGCGAGGATCTCCGGCAGGTCGCCGAAATGGGATTGGTCAAGGCGGTCCGGCGGTACCAACCAGATCGCGGCTCCGGCTTCCTGGCCTACGCGGTACCGACCATCCGCGGCGAGATCCGACGGTACTTCCGGGACAACGGCTGGATGGTCCGTCCGCCTCGCCGGATCCAGGAGTTGCGTAGTGAGGTCATCACGACGGAGAACGACCTTGTCCAGGAACTGCGCCGGTTTCCGACGGTGGTCGAAACCGCCGTGGAAATGGGGCTGAGCACCCCGGAACTCGACGAAGTGCACGGAGCGCGCGGCTGCTTCCGGCCGGCCTCGCTGGACGCGCCGGCGCGCGAGGATGCCAGCCTTCCGGTGGGTGAGCTGATCGGCGAGTCCGACGACGCCTACGAGCAGGTGGAGAACTACGAGTCGCTCACACCTCTGCTGGCCGCTCTGGAGCCGCGCGATCGGCTGATCCTCGGGCTGCGGTTCGTGGACGGCTGTACGCAGAAGGAGATCGGGGATCGGATCGGAGTCAGCCAGATGCAGGTGTCGCGGCTGCTCAATCAGGTTCTCGGACGACTCCGCGAGCAGCTCTGCGCTGACTGAGCGGGGACCGCGGCTGATTCAGGAAGCAGCCGCCTTGACGTCGGACTCGTCGTAGGCCAGCAGACTCTCGGCGGCAGCGACCACCGCGTCCGCACCGATCGAGGAAAGCGCCGGATCGAGGGTCGCCGCGAACGGCTGATTCGAGGCGACGCCGTTCCACAGCGCCAGGTGCGGTCCGCGGGCCGGGGGACCCCAGAGTGCCGGGGAGATCGGGCCATACAGCGTGACCGACGCAGTGCCGTAGGCGAAGGCGAGGTGCGCGATCCCGGTGTCTCCGCTGACGAGCAGCCGCGCGTCGCTGACCAGGGCGGCGAGCCCTTCCACCGAGGTCTGGCCGGCCAGAACCGTGTCCGGTCCCAATCCGGCCCGGATGGCCACCGCCCGGGCGAGATCCCGCTCGTCGGCCGAACCGGTGATCCGGACCCGCAGGCCCTGCGAAACGGCCCAGCGAGCGACTGCCGCGAATCGCTGCGTCGGCCATCGGCGGGCGGGATAGGCCGCGCCGGGATGCAGCACGACGGTGTTGGCGGGATTGCCGGTGGACGGCCCGATGTTGGCGGCCAGATCGGAGCCCAAAGGTTCGGTGTCGGTGAGAGCGGGGCGCCGAAGCCGGAGGTCCGCCGGATTCGGCGTACAGGACCAGCCCTCCCCGACCAGCCGGCACCAGCGCCGCACCTCGTGCTCGTCATGGCGCCACACCGGCCCGGGGTGCTCGGCTCGCGCGCACTGAAAGGCAAGTAGCTCGTCCGGTCGCAGGGCGGCCAGGATGCGATGGCTCTGCGGTCCAGCGCCGTGCAGGTTGACCGCTGCGTCCGGCGCCGGCCCCGTCCAGTGCAGCGGGACCAGACCCGACGTGGGGAGGATGGTGTCCACGACGTCGGCGAGCCGGATCAGCGGCTCCCAGCGCGGATGGGTGGCCAGGACGATTTCATGGTCGGGCCGCGCAGCGCGGATGGCGCGCAGCGCAGGGACGGCGGTCAGCAGGTCACCGAGCCCCAGGGCCCGCAACACCAGTAGCCGGGGGCGGCGACCGATCGCGGTCATGGCCAAGAGCCCTCGACCGAGGGGGTGATGACCAGTTCGCGGATCTCGCAGCCCGGCGGCTGGCTCAACGCGAAGACGATCGCGGCGGCCACATCGCTGGGCCGGTTGAGCTTGGCATCCGGCGGCGGCTTGTACTGCTCGTCGCGACCGTCGAAGAACGGTGTCTGCATCCCACCGGGCACGAGCATGGTCACGCCGACCTGACCGGCTGTCTCGGCGGCCAGCGCCCGGGTGAATCCGACGATCGCGAACTTCGAGGCGCAGTACGCCGTCGCGTCGCTCACCGCCCGTAGGCCGAGGGTGGACGCGATCGTGACCACCCGACCGCCTCGGGCGCGAAGCTCGGGAAGCACGGCCCGGATGACGGCGACGGTCCCGAGCAGGTTCACCTCGACCACCCGGTCCCACTCGTCGGCGGGCACGTCCTCCAGCCGGCCGCAGGAATCGATCCCTGCACAGGTGACTACCGCGTCGATCCCGCCAAGGCGCTCGGCCAGGTCGCGTACCGCCTGCTCGGCGGCCCGACGGTCAATCAGGTCGACGAGAGCGTGCTCGGCGCCGGAGTCGGGTGCCACCCGGTCCAGGACCACTGGCCGTCCGCCGGCCTCGGTGACCGCGGCCACGACCGCGGCTCCCAGGCCGGAGGCTCCGCCGGTGACCAGGACGGTTCCGATACTCATCTGCTGACTCCTTCTGCTAGCGGGCGTGCTGGACTGTCACTGGCAGCCGCGCCATTACGTGCGGCGGCGCCACCACCACTTGCAGCTGCGCTATGTACGAGCTGCGTGGTCGATCGACCGGCGAGATAGGGCAGTACGACTGCCTGCCCGCCCCAGCGGGCAAGCACCGCAGCCTCGGGCAGATTTGTGCCGACGTAGTCGCCGCCCTTGACCCAGAGGTCGGGACGCAGTCGCCCGAGCACGCGTTCCGGGGTGTCCTCCCCGAAGATGACCACGGCGTCGACGCAGGCCAGGGCCAGCAACACCTCGGCCCGGTCCCGTTCGGGTACGAGCGGACGCTGAGGTCCCTTCTGGCGGCGTACCGAGTCATCGGAGTTCAGGCAGACGATCAGGCAGTCGCCCATCTCGCGGGCATCCCGCAGCGTCGCGATGTGCCCGGCATGCAGCAGGTCGAAGCAGCCGCCGGTGGCCACCACGATGCCGCCGCGAGCGCGGATCGACCTGCCGAGAGTCTCCGCGACGGCGGCTGAGCCCACCGGCGGGGTCGTGGTCACGGCCCCACCCGCTTCGGGCGCCGCGGCCAGGTCACCGGGCGACCGGGACTGCGCCGGATCACCGGGTGGTTGGGGCTGCGCCGGCTCACCCTGTCGACTTCGGGCGATCGTCGTGGCTCCGCCGGATGCCAAGAAGCTCGATGCCGCGGCGACGGCGTACTGAATCGCCTCGGCGGTCAGCGCCCCGTTCGCCAACGCGCCCGCAGCAGCCGCAGCGAAGCTGTCGCCAGCCCCACAGGTGTCGACCTTGCCGAGTGTGGCCGCTGGGATCAGCGCAGGGGCACCGCAACCGTAG
>JACCQS010000121.1 GCA_013814015.1 Geodermatophilaceae bacterium
CGGCGTCGACCCGGCTGGTGGAGATGCTCGCTGACGACCAGGCAAGCCGGCGTTGCCCTCGGCTGACCATCGCCACGGCGCTGGTGGCCCTGGCCGGCAGCACGGTTCCGGCAGTGGCCTTGCCGGCCGGCGGCCCGACCGCGTCGGCGCGCGTGCGGCGCCTTGCTGCCCCGACCCGACCATTGGGGCTGGTGCGTACGACCTTTGCCGCGCTGTTCCTGGCCACGGCCGTCATCGCGCCACTCGCCTTGTCGGTGGCACCTGCGATTGCCGCATCAGGTGCCAGCTACTGCCCGATCGAGTTCGCACCGAGCTGACCGGATCCGGCGCGCAGGTGTGGGCGGGGCAACCAGAGCGGGCGGTACGGATCAGTCAGAACCCGAGGCCGTTGGGCTGCCGTCGGAGTTGGCGCGGTTGCTTCGCGGATGGCCCATCATGTTCCGGATCAACCAGGTCGTGGCGGTCACCGCCAGCACCAGTAGCGCGACGAGCAACATGGTGGCCAGCACCGCATAAACGCTGAACCCATCCATCTCGTAACCCATCATCGTGGCTTCCCCTTCAATCTTTCGGCGACCACGCTGGTCGATTCGGCATACCACGTCATCTCGGTGTCTGATCGACCTGGCGCGGCTTGTGCTCGGCTCGGACAGCAGCTCCGCTTCAACTAGAACAGATAGTAGCCCGTCAGAAGACGGGCTGAGCGGCGGCGACCACCAGCGCCGGAGCTACCGCTTCTCGAGGAAGCGCAGCAACCGCAATGAGTTGGCCACCACGCTGACCGAGGAGAAGCCCATCGCCGCCCCGGCGAAGATCGGGTTGAGCAGCCCCAGCGCGGCTAGTGGGATCGTTGACCTGCAGATCGTCGATTCGGTGCAGGGACAGCTCGCCGAGCCGGACTCGATGAGGATGTGGCGACGCTTCCGCCTCAGAGGCGACGGATCACTCCGCCGATGGCCCCGCGCGGAGTCCCGCGGACCATTTCTCCTCGATCTGGCCATACCGCCACACGGCCAGCGCAGCTATCCAAGTGAGGAAGAACAGGGCGATGATGCCGCGGCGCCATGCTCGCTGTCCTGGTCGGAGTCTGGGAGACCCGCGCTGCCACCGGCGCACTCGGCCAGCCTGCTCGGAGCGCCTGAGATGGAGCTGACCGGCTACGAGTGTCGACGGTCTCAATTGAGCTTTCTGTGGGCACGGTGTGGGCAGGGGTCGCTGTGGTCCCGAGGACCTGTTTCCGCTCCTGGTTCGGAGCTCTGTGGACCTCGCGGGTGGCAGCCAGCAATTCCGGACCGTCGGCAGGCCGCAGTCAACAGCTGGTGGCCAACTCGCTCCACACAGCGCGGGAATGAGGACTGTCGATTTAGCGATGTTCCGGAACCCGCGCTGAGCGGGCGGGGTTGGCGGGGGCTGTGTCATGCCGCGCCGCTCACATGAGCTACCTCGCCGGTCTTCCGCGGTTGGTCATAGCGAATGTGAGAACTGCGATCAGCATCCAGGTGCCCGCGTAGGTGAACGCTGCGGTGGCCGACACGGCGGTCCAGAGAACGCCGGCGATCGTGCTAGCGGCGAGGTTGCCAAGGCTTTGCACGGTCGCCAGCAGCCCGAACGCGGACCCGCGTATGTCGGTCGGCGCGAGATTGGCGACAGCGGAGTGTTCGGCTGTCTCGACGCAGCCGATCGCCGCGCCGGCCAGGACGAAGGGCAGGGCGAGGATGGCCCAGTTGGTCGAGCCAACCGCGAACGCGGCATAGGCAACGCCGAACAGCGCAGCGCCGCCGATCATGACTCGCACCGGCCCGGTCACTCCAAGCCGATCGGCAAGGCGCCCGGCCGGTAGGGAGATGACCGTCGCGGCAAGGTTGTAGGCCACGTACAGGCCAAGCGCGAGGCTCGTAGCCGTGGCCAGTCCGTGCTCGGGAGTCAGTAGTTCCGTGGCGCGAAGGATCAGCAGTGTCGCGGCGATGTTTCCGAACTCGAACGCGGACATGCCGACCATCAGCCGTCCGAGATCGCCCCGCAGCACCGGTCGCACCCGGATCCGGATCGGCACCCGTTCGCGCTGTACGGCCCGCGGCGCCTTCCGGATGGCGTAGACGATCGCCCCAGCCGCCAGCAGACCCGGGATCACAGAGACAGCAATAGCGGTCCTGACACTGAACAGCGACACCAGCCCGAGGGCCAACAGCGGGCCGAAGACTGCACCGAGGTTGTCCATCGCGCGCTCGAAGCCGTATGCCCGGCCGTAGGCAGCCTTGGGGACGATGTCGGCGAGCAGGGCATTGCGGGCCGGCACCCGCAGACCACGGGCTGCCCATGCTCCAGCGCGCAGGACACCGACCTGCCACACACTCGTCGCCGCACCGGTCGCGGCAGCCAGCACAGCGGTGGTCGTGTAGCCGCCGACCGCGACCGCACGCCGGCGCCGTGGGTCATCGGCCAATGCGCCACCCCCGAAGCGGGCCGCGCCGGCCAGGGCATCGCTGATCCCCTCGATCACGCCCAAGGCGGCGGCCGGGGCGCCGAGGGTGGAGGTGAGCAGACTGGGCAACAACGCTGTCGGGATCTCGTGACCGACATCGGCGAGAAAGCTGGCCGATCCAATGCCGGCCACACCTGGGCTGAACCAGCCCTGGTTCGACGCGCCGGCTTCCGCAGCTGCAGCAGATGACGAGGCGGCAGTCGGGGCAGCGCCGGGATCAGCGACTTCACTCATCGCGGTATCAACTCTTCCTGGCCTGTCGTGCCTGCTTGGGCATCAGGGCTGCGACCTCGCCGAGGTCGTGGCTGACTAGCAGGGTGGGGATGTTGCGGGTGGTGACAACATCGCGAAGCAGGGCTCGCAGCTGAACTCGGGTGGAGTGGTCGAGGGCATTGGCAGCAATGTCGCGCGATGCCTGCGCTGAGCGCCCCTGGGGAACAAAAGGCCAGGTCAGATGGGGTGGAGACGAAGGGACTCGAACCCTCAACCCCCGCCTTGCAAAGGCGGTGCGCTACCAATTGCGCCACGTCCCCTTTACTACGCCGTCCCCGTACCCCTGAGCGACGGGCGGACGGATGGCGGCGTAACTACTGAACTACCGAACCGGTCCGGCGCTGCCGCCGGCCGGCGGAGTCGTCCTGGTCCCTCCGGTCGAGGTTGCCTCGTGCCAGAGGTCGGCCTCGTTGGAGGCGGCCGCCTTCTTGCGGAAGGC
>JACCQS010000142.1 GCA_013814015.1 Geodermatophilaceae bacterium
CTCGAGACGGCGACCCGGCAGGCCGGCCAGCTCGTACGGGACGGGCTGCCGCTGCGAGCCGCGATAGCGGTGGTCGGATTTCTCGCGCGCAAACCTGATCGCGGCGGCCGCCGTCGTGAGACATGAACGAAGGGATCGAAACATGAGCGGAATTGGCTTTCTCGGCGTTCCGGAATTCAGCCTCCAGGGGCAGCGTCTCTTCGACGACGACATCGCCGAGGTGGGCTACGTGATGAACGCGTCCAGATTGTGGGCATATCAGCCGGGGACCCTCAATGGGCTCTTCGACCTGATGCGGGACGCCACCACTGATCACAAGCTCGATGTCCGCCAGCGTGGCATTCTCGTCGCGGCGTGTGCCTCGACGCTGGGCGACTCGTATTGCTCGCTGTCCTGGGGAAGCAAGCTGGCTGCTGCGAGCGACGCGCCGACCGCCGCCGCCGTGCTCCGCGGTGATGATGATGGGCTGACCACCCGTGAACGAGCCATGGCTGGCTGGGCCCGCAAGGTTGCCGGCGATCCCAACGCCACCAACGCGGCGGACGTAGAACAGCTGCGCGAGGCCGGATACAGCGACGTCGAGGTCTTCGCGATCACGGTGTTCGTCGCGCTTCGCCTTGCCTTCTCGACCGTCAACGATGCACTCGGTGCGTGCCCCGATGCTGCCTTCGGCTGCACCGCGCCCGATGCTGTTCTCGAGGCTGTCACCTTCGGCCGTCCCATCGCTGCGGACGCGTCGGAGCCCAGCCCTCCGAGCGCATCGACCAAGCCGTAGAACTCCGATCGCATCGGGCGAGCCCGGCGCCCGAGTAGCGGGACCGCATCCGCGGCTCGCCTAGACTCCGGCCCCGTGGACCGCATCCCCATGATGATCGCGCCCAGCATCCTTTCGGCCGATTTCGCCAGGCTGGCCGAGGAGGCCGCCGCGGTCTCGACGGCTGACTGGCTGCACGTCGACGTGATGGACGCGCACTTCGTGCCGAATCTGACCCTCGGGCTTCCGGTCGTGCAGAGCTTGCGTGCCGCCACCGAGATCCCGCTGGATTGCCACCTGATGATCGAGGACCCCGATCGATGGGCTCCGCCGTACGCCGAAGCCGGTGCTCGGAACGTGACCATTCACGTGGAGGCCGCCCAGGATCCGGTGCAGGTCGCTCGCGCGTTGCGGTCGGCCGGTGCGCTGGCCGGTCTCGCCCTCAAGCCGGGCACGCCCCTGGAGCCCTATCTCGACATCCTCGGCGAGTACGACACCCTGCTGGTGATGACCGTCGAGCCGGGCTTCGGCGGCCAGAGCTTCATCTCCGAGGTGCTGCCCAAGGTCCGCAAGGCGCGGGAGATGGTGGCCTCGGGCCACCTCAAGCTGTTTATCGAGGTCGACGGTGGGGTGAGCGCAGACACCATCGAGCAGGCCGCGGAGGCCGGTGCAGACGTCTTCGTCGCCGGCTCGGCGGTGTACGGCGCGCAGGATCCCGGCGCTGCGGTCGAGAGACTTCGCGCTCAGGCCGTCCGGGCCTTTGTGCAGCGCTCCCCAATTGTCGAGTGAACGCTCACGCGGGCAGCGGCGGGGAACTCCAAGCCGTCGAACTCGCGGCCCTACGGCGGTGTCTGGCCATCGGCAATGCCGCCTCCGGCTCGACCAGCCCGAACCCCCCCGTCGGCGCTGTTGTCCTGGACGCGTCCGGTCATCCGGTCGGAGGTGGGGCTACCCAACCGCCTGGCGGCCCGCATGCCGAGATCGTCGCTCTGAACCAGGCCGGCGCCGCGGCGCTCGGCGGGACGTTGATTGCCAGCCTGGAACCGTGTGCCCACCAGGGACGTACGGGACCCTGCACGGCCGCCATCCGCGCGGCCGGTATCACCCGGGTGGTGTTCGGATCGGCCGACCCCAATCCGGTGGCCGGGGGTGGATCCGAGGTCCTGCGCACCGAGGGAATCGATGTCGTCGGCGGACAGCTGCTCGACGAGGTACACCGATCGGCGCTCGGCCGTTGGCTGACCGCCATCGAGCTCGGCCGTCCGCATGTCACCTGGAAGTACGCAGCAACTCTCGACGGACGGGTCGCCGCCGCAGACGGGACCAGCCGTTGGATCACCTCGGAACCCGCGCGCGCCGACGTACACCGACTGCGCGCCGAACTCGATGCGATCGTCGTCGGATCAGGGACTGTGCTCGCGGATGACCCGCAGCTCACGGTTCGCGACGGGGCCGGGGAGCTTGCGCTGCGGCAGCCGATCAGGATGGTCTTCGACCGCCGCGGCCGGGTGCCGGCCGGTGCGCGGGTACGCGACCAGAGCGCGCCGACGGTCGTGTGGGTCGATGCCCTCCCTGAAGCGCTCAGAGGCATGTACGAGGCAGGCGTGCGAACAGTCCTGCTCGAAGGAGGCCCCACCCTGGCGGCGGCCTTCCTCCGGGCCGCCTGTGTGGACCGGGTTGTGGCCTATCTCGCGCCCGCGTTGTTGGGTGCCGGACCTACTGTGGTGACAGACCTGGGAATTCCCAGCATCGGACAAGCGCTGCGACTGGACGTGGAAGATGTGATCACGATCGGCCCGGATGTGCGGATCACCGCACGCCTGGCCGCATCCAGCGGCCCAACGGTCACCGAGGAGTAGTCCATGTTCACCGGGATCGTCGAGGCACTCGGCGAGGTCATGGTCCGCGAAGACCTGACCGACTCCGCGAGGCTGCAGGTCCGCGCGCCCGCACTCGATGATCTCCGCCACGGCGACTCGGTCGCGGTGAACGGTGTCTGCCTCACCGTGGCCGAACTGCCCGGAAACGGTTGCTTCGCCGCCGACGTGATGGCCGAGACATTGCACCGGTCGGCGTTGGCCGGACTGGCGACCGGTGATCGGGTCAACCTCGAGCGAGCGGTCACGGCACAGAGCCGGCTCGGCGGGCACATCGTCCAGGGTCATGTCGACGGCGTGGGAACGCTCGTCTCGCGGACGCCTGGTCAGGGTTGGGACGTCGTACGGATCGGGCTGCCGCCGGACCTGTCCCGTTATGTCGTGGAGAAGGGCTCGATAGCGGTCGACGGGATCTCGCTGACCGTGTCGGCCTTGAGCGACGTGCCGGCCACCGGGGCGACTGAGCAGGGCGGATGGTTCGAGGTATCGCTGATTCCGACGACCTTGGAGCACACCACGCTGGGATTCCGGCAGCCGGGGGATGCGGTCAACCTCGAGGTCGACGTGATCGCAAAGTATGTGGAACGCCTGGTCGATCCGGCGTTGGGATCATGACCACGACGGAGTCGAGCGTCGAGGCTGAGATCGTGTTCGGCACGGTCGAGCAGGCACTGTCCGAGATCGCCGCCGGCCGTGCTGTGGTTGTCGTGGACGACCATGATCGGGAGAACGAGGGCGACCTGATCTTCGCCGCTGAACTGGCGACACCGGAGCTACTGGCGTTCACCATCCGGCACACCTCCGGTGTGGTCTGCGCCCCGATGACCGGTGCCGACTGCGACCGGCTGGAACTGCCGCCGATGTATCACACCAATCAGGATCGAAAGCAGACCGCGTACACCGTCTCGGTCGATGCGCTCGACTCCACCACGGGAATCTCCGCCGCCGAGCGGGCTGCGACGATCCGGGCACTGGCCTCCCCGAAGACCGAGGCCGCCGACCTGACCCGGCCCGGACACGTGTTCCCGTTACGCGCGGTGGAGGGCGGCGTGCTGCGCCGGCCGGGGCACACCGAGGCGGCGGTCGACCTGGCCCGGTTGGCCGGCCTGCACCCGGCCGGGGTCGTCTGCGAAATCGTCAACGACGACGGCTCGATGGCGCGGCTCCCAGAGCTGTCGACCTTCGCCGCCGAACACGGCTTGGTGCTGATCAGCATCGCCGACCTGATCGCCCACCGCCGGCACAGTGAACGACAGGTCGAGCGGGTGGCCGAGGCCCGAATGCCCACCAAGTACGGCGAGTTCCAGGCCGTCGGATATCGCGCGGCCTACGACGACCGCGATCACGTCGCCCTGATCAAAGGCGAGATCGGCGACGGCGATTCGGTACTCGTCCGGGTGCACTCGGAATGCCTGACCGGGGACGTACTCGGCTCGTTGCGCTGCGACTGCGGCAACCAACTCGACGCCGCCCTGCAGGCGGTTGCCACCGAAGGCCGAGGGGTGGTCCTCTACATGCGCGGGCACGAGGGTCGGGGGATCGGACTGTTGCACAAACTGCAGGCCTATCAACTCCAGGACGCCGGCGCGGACACCGTCGATGCCAACCTGGCCCTTGGCCTGCCGGCCGATGCCCGCGACTACGGCACTGGCGCCCAGATCCTCGTCGACCTCGGTGTGCGCTCGATGCGCCTGCTGTCCAACAACCCGGCCAAGCGCGCCGGCTTGGAGGGATACGGCCTCAGCGTCGTGGGTCGGGTCAGCCTGCCCACCGCGCACAACCCGGAAAACATTGACTACCTCACGACCAAACGGGATCGGATGGGTCACCTCATCGAAGGGCTGCCAACGAACTCGGAGGACAAGAAGTGAGCGGCGCCGGCCGCCCCGACCCTGCGCCAGGCGTGCATCCTGATGCCTCTGGCCTCCGATTGGCCATCGTCGCCACGACCTGGCACGCGGACATCACCGACGTCCTGGTGGAGCGGGCACTGGCCTGTGCCGCCGAGTACGGAGTCCTCGATGCGACCGTGTTGCGGGCCAGTGGTGCCATCGAGCTGCCCGTACTCGCCCAGGAGCTTGCCCGTACGCATGACGCGGTGGTCGCTTTGGGTGCGGTGATCCGCGGCGGCACACCACATTTCGAGTACGTCTGCGATGCGGTGACCTATGGGCTGACGCGGGTCGCCCTGGACGAACGGACCCCGGTCGGCAACGGCGTCCTGACCTGCGACACCGTCGAACAGGCCCGAGATCGATCGGGCGGCCCCGGCAGTCTCGAAGACAAGGGCGCCGAGGCGACGGCAGCGGCCCTGCACACCGCACTGGCTCTCTCGCAGTTACGAAACCTGCCCAGCTGATGACCCAAACGCCCCGGAAGGGGAAGTCCTTCGACGCGCTGTTCGCCGAACTTCGGACCAAGATCGCTGCTGGCGATCCAGCGTCGGGTACGGTTCTCGCCCTGGCCGGAGGCGTTCACGGGGTGGGCAAGAAGGTGCTCGAGGAAGCAGCCGAGGCGTGGATGGCAGCCGAACACGAGTCCGACGAGCGCGCCGCCGCCGAGATCTCCCAATTGCTGTACTGGGTTCAGGTTCTCATCCTCGCCCGCGGCCTGGATCTGGACGACGTTTACGCTCAACTCTGAGCAGTCGTACACCATCGGCAGGTCGCGTCAGGCCCGATGCACGGTCAATTCGATCGAGAGGAGGAGGAGATGCTGCGCGTTGCAGTGCCCAACAAGGGCATGCTGGCCGAGCCGGCCTCGCTGATGCTCCGGGAGTCCGGCTATCGACAACGCGGCTCGAGTTCCGAACTCGCGATCCTCGATCCGGACAACGACGTCGAGTTCTTCTACCTGCGTCCGCGAGACGTGGCGGTCTACGTCGGATCGGGAACAGTCGATGTCGGGATCACCGGGCGCGACATGCTGCTCGACGCTCAAGCCGAGGCCGACGAGCTGCTCGCACTGGACTTCGGTCACTCGACCTTCCGCTTCGCCGCGCCTCCCGACGGGCCGTCCTCGATACAGGAGTTGGCCGGGCTGCGCGTGGCTACTGCCTATCCCGGTCTGTTGTCGAAGTATCTCGCCGAACTCGGTGTCGCTGCCGACGTCATCGGACTCGACGGCGCAGTGGAGACCGCCTGCCGACTCGGGGTGGCCGACGCGGTCGCCGACGTGGTCTCGACCGGAACGACCCTTCGTACGGCCGGCCTGACGGTGATCGGTGAACCGCTGCTGGAGTCCGAGGCCATCCTGATCCGTCCCCGACAAGGCGGTGTCACCGGAGCGGCGGTGACCCAACTGATCCGTCGCCTGCAGGGGGTTCTGGTCGCGCGGCAGTACATCCTGATGGACTACGACTGCCCGGTCAAAGTGCTGGAGGCCGCCTGTGCGATCACCCCTGGTCTGGAGGGCCCGACCGTGTCGCCGCTGCGCAAGGAGGGCTGGGTCGCGGTGCGGTCCATGGTTGTCCGCGCCGACACGAACCGGATCATGGACGACCTCTGGCAAGTTGGCGCGCGCGCGATCCTGGTCACCGACATCCACGCCTGCCGCATCTGAACCATGTCCGTCCGTCTGCGCCAAGCGGTCAGCGCGGATCTGCCACGCGTGACAGCGATCTACAACTTCTACGTCCGGCATGGCCACGCCACCTTCGACGATGTCGAGGTCAGACCTGAAGACCGCCGAACGTGGTTCGAGACCTTCGATGCTGACGAGCCGTACCTTCTGCTCGTCGCCGAGATCGACGGCACCGTTGCCGGATACGCCGCCAGCAGCCGCTACCGTCCGCATCCAGCTTTCGCGGCAACCGTGGAGAGCAGCGTGTACGTCGACCATCAGGCTCGCGGCCTCGGCCTCGGAAAGCGGCTCTACGACGAGCTGCTTGCGCTCCTGACCGAACGCGGAGTGCACAGCGTCCTGGCCGCTGTGGCGCTCCCGAACGAGGCTTCCATCGCCTTGCACCTGTCGCGCGGCTTTCGTGAGGTCGGCACGTTCACCGAGTACGCCGCCAAGGACGGTCAGTTGATCAGCTCGACTTGGTTCGAGAAACTTCTGCGGAGGCGCAGATGAAGGGCGATCCAGACCTGACGCTGCCTGCCACACTTCCGAAGCCTGCGCTGCATATCGCGGCTCCAAGTGACCCACAGGGACTTTGGTCAACCAGTCCTCGGTCAGGGCACCGCCTGGCACCCACCTGGTCTCCACCAGGCACCGTATCGACCAACCGGACTACGACCGGGCGAGTGCTGCCAGGGCAACGAGAGCCTTTTCGAAGCACTCCTGTGGGGGCTTGACCAGGCCGGCGCCGACCTGGCCGGTCCCGGCCACCCGCCCTGCCATTCCGGTGTTGATCTGCGGCAGGATACCGGTCCGCGCGACACTCAGGACGTCGATGCCGGTGGGAGCGCCGCGGAACTCCAGCACCGGGATGGCATAGGCCGGGTTCTCGGTGACCGTGATTCTGAACATCCGCCGCGTGGTGGCCAGAGCATCTGGGACCGTGCCGCCCACAAAGCGCACGATCGCCGGGGCTGCGGCCATCGAAAAGCCGCCGACACCAAGGGTTTCCATGATCGACGAGTCGCCGATGTCGGGGTTGGCGTCCTGGGGCCCGTACCCGCCGAGAAAGAGACCCTCTGGGGTCTGAGCCGGCCCGGTGAACCAGGCGTCACCGGTGCCGGAGGTCTGGATGCCGAACTCGGTGCCGTTGCGCGCCATGGCAACGACCACGCTGCACCCAGGAATGTCGCGCGCGGCATCGAGTGCCAGCTTGGCTGCGGGCATGCCGTAGTTGAGGAAGAAGTGTTCGTTGCCGCCGAGAAAGCGCAGGACGTCGGCCACCTGGTCAGCCGGTGCCCCGGCCTCGGCGATGGTCGGCGCCAGATCGCGCAGGAACATCAGCGAGCCCGCGCGGTTGCGATTGTGGCCCTCGTCGCCCATCTGCAACATCTGCGCCAGGATCGACTTGATGTCGATCGGACCGGATCTGATCAGAGCCGCGGCGAGCAGCGGCCCGAGAACCTCGCCCATCCAACGAAGCCGGTCGATCACCTCCGTGGAGTACGCGCCGTAGCGCAAGACCTTGCCCAGGCCCTCGTTCAACGAGCAGTACGCAGTCCCGCCGTTGACCGGATCGCGCAGTTCTGACACCCACATGGACGCGGTGGTGACTCCGGCCATCGGTCCGACCGCTCGATGATGGTGGCAGGGATCCAGCCGGATCCGGCCGGACTCCAGCATCGCCACCGCCTCGTCGGGATCGGCGGCAAGACCTTCGAACATTGCGGCGCCGATCAGGGCGCCACGCAACGGGCCCGACGCATTGCCGAATTCGATCGGCGGACCTGCATGCAGGAACAGGTCGCGGTCGAGATCGAGCGCGTCGGCAGCCGATCGGACATCCACCAAATCGGCACCGGCGGCCAAGATCCGTTCTGTGGCAGTGCGGTTGGCCGACACGCGGCGTCGGTCGGCCGCTACCGCGGCCAGATCCTCGGGGGCGCCGAACGCGGGTGGGCGCCAGTCCACGGTCTCGACGATGGCTCCCTGGGAGCGCAGCGCCTCGGGAAACAGATCCACTCCGGCCGTGACGACCGACAGGGGGTGCGCCAACAACGCACCCAGCGGGCGGGTCATCGAGGTGTCAGCGCAGGAATGGCTCCTCGCGCCAGCACTACTGCGTGCCGGGCAGCTTGAGCGTTGGAGGCGAACACCAGGGCACCCGCGTCGGACAGCGCCACGGCCTGGCACTGCCAACTCTGCGGATCGGCATCGGTCCCGCACAGGGATAGGACCACATTGAGCTCGTGACCACGATCGGCCATCCGCTGGGCGGCTGTCCGCAGCGCCGGCACGAGCGACTGAGCGGGATCTGGCTCCGCGCCGTAGCCCAGCACAACATCCAGGAGCAGGACCAGATCTCCGTCCGCCGACTCGGTCAGTCGAGCGATCTGGTCCAGTCGCAAGCTCGGATCGATCATCGGATGCGCCCGGCCGCGAGTCAGCTCGTCCTCGCCGAAATCCACAACCACATGCGGTCCACCCGACAGCGCTTGGGCGGCCGGCACTGCGCCGGGGCCGAGATTGGTGCTGATCGGAGCCAGTTCGTCGGCAAGGAGGAGGGCTTCTGCTGCCAGCGTCCCGCCGGCGAAGTAGCCATGCAGTTGCGCGACTTGACCCGCGTGCTGGGGCCGCCCGACGACCGGCCAGGTCGGCACCGTCGTGCCCACGGCCGCAAGAACCGACTCGACCGCTTGAGTGAGGTCAGGTTGCCTGGGCCCCAGCAGCGCAAACTGCACCGGCGTGGACAATCCGTCGGTCAGCGTCTGAAGCCGTTGTGTCACTTCGGGATCCGGCGGTTTGGACACCAGGACGATCAGCTCGCTGTCAGGATCGGCATCCAGAGCGAGAAGCGCCAGTTCAGCGCCCAGTCCACCCACCTGCGCGGACAGATCTCGACCTCCCAGGCCCAAGAGATGGCTGACGCCGACGCCGGCTGTCTCCAGCAGCGAGCTGATCTGCTGGGCACCGGTACCACTGGCTGCGACGATGCCCACCGGACCTCGGCGGACGACATTGGCGAAGCCCAGCGCGATCCCACTCACGATCGCGGTGCCGCAATCTGGCCCCATCACGAGCACCCCCGCAGCGCGTCCGGCGTGCTTCAGGGCGACCTCGTCCTCGACCGTGACCCCGTCGGAGAAGATCATCACATTCCGGCCCGCGGCTACTGCGTCGAAGGCCTCGATCGCGGCGTAGGGCCCCGGAACGCTGATCAGGGCCAATGCGGCGTCGCTGTCCTCGAGCGCGGCCGCGGTGGTGGCCGGTCGCGGATCTTCCGCGCCGGCGGCGCCCGACGTTCCTCGACTGGCCGAGCGGGTGGACAGGGCAGCCGTAAGGGCTGAGAGGGCCGCATCCAGTCCCGCTTGGTCGTCTGCGCGTACGGCGATCAGCAGTTGGGCCGCAGCCGCTTGTGGCACCTGAAACCCCATGCCCTGGGCAAGTTCGACGTTGAGCGCAGTGGCCATCGCGATCAGCGCCTCGCGAACACCTGCGGTGGCGGAGACGGTCCGGCTCGCCTGCATCAGCGTCACCGAGTCGTGGTACTGCCCTTGCCTCAACTCCACATGGTCAAGACCCGAGGTCACCCCCGACTCCGGATCGAGCGACTGGTGAGGTCAACCGCGGCGCTCAGCCCCAGGCCCAAGGCGATTCCGCTGGTGTGGCCGACGGCGAACAGGCGCTCCAGAGCGCCGTGCAGCCGACCCGTCCCGGCCAGGGCCTGGATAACGGTTCCGAGTTCGGTGTTCACCTGGCCCAGGGTGGCATGCCGCAACAACGCCAGCGACAAGTCGGTGGTGCGGCCGGGTGCCAGCGCCAGGATGCCGGCACCAACTCGGGCAGCCTGCGGATGACCGAGCAAGGTGAGCCCGGCCAGCACCCCGCACAACAGATCGTCCCCGGCTGGAGTCAGGCCGGGACCAAGTCCGATCATTCGCTGGCCCGCGCGCAGCGCGGCGGTCACATCGTTGCGGCGCAGCGCAGCCCGTAGCGATCCCAACTGACCGCACAACTTCACCGGCACGTCGCGCACCGGGCTGTGCAGCCGCTCGCTGACGGCCGAACGCAGCTCCCGCATTCCCTCGGGAAGCAGCGCCGGTTGATCCGAGGGCATCCGCGGTCGCGGGTCCCACCAGCCCGAAGCGCGCACGGTCAATGGGCCGACGGTGATCCGACCCTCCCCGAGAAACGCATGCAGCGGCCCGCGACAGCTGATCAGCGGCCGATCCGAGGCTGGACGATGCAGGATCGCGCCGAGTGGCAGCCGACTGGCGTCGCTGGTCAGAATCGCAACGACTCCCGAAGCTCGGCGAGCCACGAGATCAGCACCGTGGCGGTCTGGGTAGATCAAGGCCTCGGCACGCAGGTAGATGGCGGACGGAAAGATCGAGATCACCGTGGCAGGACGCAGCGGGCCGCGGAGCAGATCGGCGATCCCGGTGCTGGCCAGAGCCGGGGCAGCGGCAGCATGCCCGGCGAGCGCATCCGTGGACGCGGGGCGGGCTACCGCCGAATCAAAGGCTAGGGCGCTACTCATTGAACGCGAAACTAGTCCTGCATGATCGTTAGGCGTATGGTCAGACCTGCCAAGATCCAGACGATTGGTGGGCAAAGAGTGCTAGCCGAGTCCGGTAGTGATGCAGTCCGTAACCAGCTGTCCACGCCCAGTGATCTCGAGGGCACGAGTTCGGTCTCCGGGATCTCGGTTGCCGAGGTACTCGAGCTGTCCAGCCTGCGGACTGCCCGGCTCGTTGCCGGAGCCTCCGGACTGCACCGGCTGGTCCGCCGGCTCAACGTCATGGAAGTTCCCGACGTGTTGCCGTGGGTCAAAGCTGACGAGCTGATTCTGACCACGGGATATCCGCTGCGGCAGAGCCCAACGAGTTTGATCGGCCTCGTCGGCGACCTCGACGATCGAGGCCTGGCCGCTTTCGCGATCAAACTGGCTCGCTACATCGACGAGCTGCCGGCCGACATGCTCGCCGAGGCGGACCGGCGCGGCTTCCCGGTCATCCTGCTTCCTGACGACGTCGGCTTCGACGACATCCTCAACCAGGTACTGACCGAAATCCTGAACAAGCAGGCAGCAGCCCTTGCTCATTCCGATGAGGTGCATCGCGCCATCATCGCCACCGTCCTGGCCGGTGGGGGGCTGGACGAGGTCACCGCCAAGGCGGCGACCTTGTTGTCCCACGCCGATGTGATTGCCATCGGGACGGAGGGCGCGATCCTGGCCAGCGCCGGCCCGGAGGGCGAGCGAATGCCAGATCTGGCCGAACTGGTGAGGGCCGATTTGTCCGCCCGTGGCGTGGTGAACCTCGCCGGCACCGGAACGGCGATCGTCGTCCCGATCACCGCGGGCGACTTCGACTACGGATGGCTGCTCGCTGCCCGGCGAGATGGCGTCCACGCCACGGACACCTTGACGATCCTGGAACGTGCGGCGGCCGTGGCTGCGCTGACGATCACCCAGAAGTTGGCCGTGACCGCAGTCGAGACCCGGTACCAGAGTGACCTGTTTCGTGATTTG
>JACCQS010000145.1 GCA_013814015.1 Geodermatophilaceae bacterium
ACGAGATCCTCGACGGCATAGTCGACATCGTCTACAGCGAGATCGAGCTACCGTCCGCCGACGGCGACTGGCATTCGGAGATGCGTCGGCGGGCGGCCTCGGCCCGCCGTGTGCTGAGGGTCCACCCATGGGCGATACCGCTCTTGCAATCGCGCACGAGCCCCGGCCCGGCGACACTGGCACATCACAACGCAGTCATCGGCAGCCTGCGCGCGGGCGGTTTCACCGTGAAGATGACCGCCCATGCCTTCGCCCTGATCGACAGCTACGTGTTCGGCTTCGCGCTGTCGGAGAACTCACTGCCCATCAACGGCCCGGAGACCGTCGCCGAGGTTGCCGAATCGATGATGCTGAAGTACCTGGCCGCGGACTATCCCAACCTCCTCGAGTTCACGACCGAACACGTCCTCGAGCCCGGCTACGACTTCGGCGCCGAGTTCGAGTTCGGGCTCGACCTCATCCTGGACGGTCTCATGAGGTCAATTGCAGCAAACGGCAACACCGTCCGCTCCTGACCGACCCGCAGTGGTCAGTAACTGCAGTTCTACGTCGCGAGATATGTCGTTACTGACCGACGCCCAGCCTCGGACCCAGCGCCTGGGCAACAGCCCACGCAAAGCCGTGCTCATTGACTCGATCAAGGGCCATCCGGGTCGCACGTTCCCGCAGCTCGGCGGGATACCACTTCGGCATGATCTGCATCCTTCGCAAGAGAGGAAGCGGGATCAAACCCGGGACGGTTCACACAAGGCGACTGTCAAGGGCCAATGAGATCTGCCCAGGGGCGGTCTTGAAGCCTGCCCGGTGACGGTCACGAGAACTGCCCGGTGGCGGCCATGGGGATCTGCCGATCTGCTTGGCGCCACCGGCTCTCATCTCAGGTCAAGGGGCTCACCCCTTGTCCGGCCAGTGCTTGGGACAGCCGCACCGAGTCGCCGCTGGTCTGGCAGACGTGGGCGTGGTGCAGCAGCCGGTCGACAGTCGCGGTGGCCAGGGTCTTGGGCATCAACTCGTCGAAGGCGGCCGGGTGCAAGTTGCTTGAGACTGCGACGGAGCGTTTCTCGTATGCGGCATCGACGAGGCGGTAGAGACCTTCGGCGGCGTCCTGGGCAACCGGAAGAAGGCCTATGTCGTCGACGACAACGAGATCGGCACGCAGGACGCGGGCGATCGCTTTGCTGACGGTGTCATCGGCCCGGTGCCGGCGTAGTAGCACCCCGAGGTCTTCAAGGGTGAACCAGGCGACTTTCAGTCCGGCCTCGACCGCTTGCTGGCCGAGGGCTTCAAGCAGGAACGTCTTGCCGGTCCCGGACGGGCCGCAGACGACGAGGTTCTCCCGTCGGTGCACCCATTCCAGGGTGCGTAGAGCTTGCTGGGTCGGTGCCGGGATCGAGCTGGACGCTGCCTTCCACGCGTCGAAGGTCTTCCCGGTGGGGAACGCCGCTGCGGTTCTGCGGGTGGCCAGGGCGGAGCGTTCGCGGCCGGCGGCTTCCTCAGCGAACAGGGCCCGGAGCACTTCGGCCGGTTCCCAGCGTTGTGCTTTCGCGGTCGCGAGCACCTCCGGCGCGAGGCGACGGATATGCGGCAGCCGCAGTCGACGCAGCAGCGCTTCTAGGTCATCGGGAAGCGGCGGAGCGGCCGGAACACCCACTGCGATAAGGGCACTCGCCGATCCTCTGGTCGGGGTCGTGGTGCTCACGCGCTCACCTCATCCGCACCGGCGACACCCAGGCTGGAGACGCCGAGTGCGGCCCAACTGCCGGTGCCCTGGGTGAGGCTGTGGTCTTCTCCGGCGTGGTGAACTTCGCCGGGGCAGGTGCGCGCCTGATGGCTCAGGATCGAGGCCAGATCACCCTCTCCGAAGCGGGCGTTGACCGCAGCCTGCCCGAGCGCCCAGTCCACCTCGACGCCGCCGACAAGCTTCGCGGTGCTGACCGCGGCAGCCATCTTGACCCGCATCCTGCTGGTGCCCGCGGCGGCGGCCTCGGTCAACCACAACCGCGCACCCTCACCCAACGCGAGGAACTCGCCCTCGGCGGCGGTGCGGGCCTTCGGTGCCCGATCCAGGCCCGCCGGCGCGGGCGGGAAGTGCGCGTCATCAAGTTTCGGGCTGCCCGGCCTCGCCCGGACGTGTCGGGCGACCTCGACCGGGCCGGTGTCACCGACGTGCACGATGATCACCTGCTCGCCCGTGCCGACACCGTGGGTGCGGACCCAAACCTGCGCACCGAGCAACGTGTGCGGCACCGAGTACTGCCCGCCCTCGTAGGCCACCATCGGTGTCTTTCCGGCGACGGTGCGGGTCAGACCGAACGCGACCGTATGTGCCACCACCGGCAGCCGGTGCAGGCGCGCCTGTTCCTGCGCGAGTATGTCGACCGGCGCCCGACGAGTGACCCGATGGGTCCGGGAATTCACCAGCACGCAGAACGCCTCACACGCCGCCTCCAACTCGGCGAACGAGCCGTAGGCCGGCAGCAGGTTCGTGTCCTTAGGGACCAGATCGGCCTTGGCCAACTTCACCGTCGACTCGCTGCCACCCTTCGACGCCGGGTCGGCCGGCTCGCAGGTGTGAACCGTCAGCGAGTAATGCCGGGCGAAGGCGAGCATCTGTGGATTGCGTACCGCGATCCCCGCAACGTGCTCCACCGTCACGGTCTTCTCGTTGTCAGTCAGCAGATACGTCGGCACGCCACCCACCTTGCGCAGGGTGACATCCAACGCTGCGAACACACTCGGAATTGTCTTGTCCCGCAACGCCAGCACCACCCGGAACCGTGACCAGGCCAGCCACGCGCAAAACAGGACCGTCTTCACTCCGTCGATGACCGGGCCATCACCGAAGTCGTACTGCAGCCACATCCCCGGCTCGGTCACCCACGGCCGGTGCACCCGCACCCGCCCGGCCTTGAACGCCGTCCGCACCGCCGCGGTCGCACGGCGGGTCGTGCGCTCTGAACCCTGATAGCCCAGGGCGACAAGCTTGTCGTGCGCAACGTCGGCACGGATCTTGCCCTTCGAGTGCTCCATCCACTCCTCGAGCTTGGGCAGAAAATCGTCGATCAACTGCGGCCGCCTAGCCGGCTGGTCGATGACCCCGCCCGCATCGCGGCTCTGCACATACCTGGCGACCGTGTGATGCGAACAGTCCGCCAGCTCGGCGGCGTCCCGCAAGGACCCGGTCAGGTCGAAAGCTTCCAACATTTGCATGATCTCCTCGGCAGACTTCAACATGTCCCTTCCTCGGGGTGACGGCGCTTCAGCACCGCCAACCACACCCGAGGAAGGGGCCTCAACCGCGCGACACGGCGAGGCAGACGACGAAGTTCAGGCAGATCCCATGACCGTCAGCGGGCAGTTCTCATGTCCGCCAACGGGCAGCTACGTGGCCATCTCTGGGCAGTCTCCCGTGGCCGCTGTCACGCAGCCTGGAGCAGCAGAGAATGATCAGAGGAAACAGCTACGCCGCCTGCTATTGCCCTTGGAGACATGATGACCCTTGAACAAGTGGCGCCGGGCGTCCATCGCTGCGCAGACGGCATCGTGAACTGGTACATCGTC
>JACCQS010000168.1 GCA_013814015.1 Geodermatophilaceae bacterium
CGACGAACACGAGTTGCGTGAGAGCTTGGGCCGCGGGGAGATCACGCCGGACGAGGAACACGCCCGGCTTCGGGAGATCGAGATTGCCCTGGACCAGTCCTGGGATCTACTGCGCCAACGACAGGCGCTGCGCGAAGCGGGTGCCGATCCGGAGCAGGCAACCGAGCGTTCGGCCGGCGAGGTCGAGGGCTACCTCCAGTAGCCGCCGCACCATGATCAACTTGGGTGGGCCCGGGGTGGCTTGGCGGCGACGACCGCGTCGTACACCTCGCGCTTGGGTACGCCGAAGTGCTTGGCCGCCTCGGCGATCGCGTCCTTGCGCGATGTTCCGGCCGCCTCGCGGGCCAAGACGTCGGCCACGAAGTCGATCGCGTCTCCGGCCGGACGCTGCGCTTCCCAGCCGGCGACGACCAGAGTGAGTTCTCCGCGGACGCCGGCGCAGGCCCAGGCATGGAGTTCGACCAGGTCGCCACGCACGATCTCCTCGTAGGTCTTGGTCAGTTCACGGCAGGCCACCGCACGTCGGTCGGGGCCCCAGTGCGTACCCATCGCCTCGAGGGTGGCCGCGATCCGATGCGGAGCCTCGAAGAAGACCATCGTCCGAGGTTCCTCGCGCAGTGCGATCAGCCGCTGGGCACGGGCCTGCGCCGCGCGAGGCAGAAATCCCTCGAAACAGAAGCGGTCCGAGGGCAGCCCGCTGACCGCGAGCGCGGTGGTGACCGCTGACGGGCCAGGCAGGCTGGTCACGACGTACCCGGCCTCTACGGCCGCGCGCACCAACCGGTAGCCGGGATCGGAGACCGCCGGCATCCCACCGTCACTGATCAGTACGACGTCAGAGCCGGCACCCAGTGCGGCCAGCAGGCCCGGGACCCGCGCAACTTCGACCGCTTCGTAGTAGGAGACGATCCGCCCGGAGACGGTGACACCGAGATCGGCCGCCAAGCGGCGAAGCCGGCGGGTGTCCTCGGCCGCGACCACACCCGCAGTGCCGAGCGCTTCCCTGAGTCGCGGACTGACGTCGCCGACCTGACCCAACGGCGCGCCGGCAACGATCAATCGGCCGGCCGGCCCAAGCTCGGAATCGCCGCTGACGGTCACGCTCTGTCGGTTCCCAGCACGTGGCCAGCCTACGATCGCAGTCATGGCGATGCTGGTCGGAACCCGCACCGCTGGCCCGGAAGGTGGTCCGGCGGCCCCGATCGAACCGATCCAGATGTCGCCGGCAGCCACGGCCTCGAGTCGTGCGGGTCTCGCCCGGCGACTTCGCCCCGTGCTCCCCACCGACCGTCGCCGCGCTCTGCTCATCGCCGCCGTGCTCGGCGGGATCGCGCTGTGGATGCGGCTGTGGCGGCTGTCCTACCCGCCGGACCTGATCTTCGACGAGGCCTACTACCCGGTCCACGCGCAAGACATGCTGGAACTCGGCTCCGAGTACAACCGCGGGTACGACTACATCGTCCATCCGCCGCTGGGTAAATGGCTGATCGGTCTCGGCGAGATCGTCTTCGGAAACACTCCGCTGGGCTGGCGGGTCCCTTCGGCCATCGCCGGAACGATCTGCGTCCTGCTGCTGTTCTGGATCGCCCGCCGGATGACCGGGTCCAGCTACCTCGGCGCGATCGCCGGACTGCTACTAGCCACCGACGCCTTCTCCTTCGTTCTCGGACGTACCGGCCTGCTCGACATCTTTCTGCCGATGTTCGTGCTGGCTGGCCTGGCCGCTCTGCTGATCGACCGCGATCAGGTCCGTACCCGGCTCGCCGCCATGCTCGAGGGCGGAGCGCTGCCGGAATCGCCCCGGTTGGGGCTGCGCAATTGGCGGATGACCGCCGGCCTCCTGCTCGGAGCCGCGTGCGCGGTGAAGTGGAGCGGGATCTGGTTCCTCGCCGCGTTCGCCATTGCCTCGGTGTTGTGGGACCGGGGGGCGCTGCGCGCCGCGGGCATCCGCCGTCCCACTCGGGTCGGGGTACGGCGGGTCCTGCCGGGGGCACTCGGCGCCTTGGCGGTGCTGCCGGTCATGACCTATCTGGCCTCCTTCGCCGGCTGGTTCGCCACCGAGAGTTCGCAGGGCCGGCACTGGGCGGCGCAGAACCCGGACACCGCGTTCGGTTTCGTTCCGGACGCGCTGCGCTCGCTATGGCATCAGCACGCCCAGTGGCTGACATTCCACAACGGCCTGAGTTCCGATCACCCGTGGGAATCCAACCCGTGGAGTTGGCTGGTCACCGGTCGGCCGATCCTGCTGTGGAACCCGCAGGGGATCGCCGACGAGGCCGGCGGACAGATCGTCCGGTACGAGCTCCTGGTGGGCACGCCGGTGCTGTGGTTCGCTTTCGCGCCGGCTGCGCTGTGGCTGATCTGGCTGTTGGTGTCCCGGTTGGACTGGCGTGCCGGTGTCATCCTGGGCGGCATCGCAGCCGGTTGGCTCTCGTGGTTCATCAATCTCGAACGAACGATGTTCCTCTTCTATATGGCCCCGGCCGTACCGTTCTTCATTCTCGCTGTCACGCTCACCCTCGGCTCTGTACTTGGCCGCCAAGGTGATTCGGTCTTGCGCCGCCGGATCGGACTGGTTGCCGTGAGCCTTTACGTCGGACTGGTGATCCTGAACTTCATCTGGCTGCACCCGATCCTGGTCGGCAGTCCGCTGCCGGAGGTGGAGTGGCGGGCCCGGATGATGTTCCGCTCGTGGTTCTAGGGCCCCGCGCCGGTCAGTGGAGGATCCTCGCCGCCGTCTCCACGGGTGGAGTGCTCGGTGGCACGGCGCGGTACGGCGTGGAACAGATGGTGCCCGTACGGGATGACGGATTCCCTTGGGGCACATTCGCGGCCAACACGGTCGGCGCGTTCGCGCTGGGCGTCCTGCTCGTGTTGATCCTCGAACTGTGGGCTGCCCGACATTACCTGCGTCCATTCATAGCCGTCGGATTTCTCGGCTCCTTCACCACCTTCAGCACCTGGATGCTGCAGGTCTACGAATTGGCAGACGCCGACCGGATGGGGCTCGCCGTGGGCTACCTGGGATTCACAGTCGCCACAGGTCTCGTCGTCACCGGACTTGGCCTGCTGCTCGGACGCGCGCTCGTGGCCCGCCGTCAGAGACGCACCGACTCAGGATGACCACGCTGCTGCTGGTCGCCCTGGGATCGGCATTGGGTGCACCGGCCCGATATCTGCTCGACCGTTTCATCCAAGGCCCTCATCAGCGGGTGCTGCCCTGGGGGACCTGGACCGTCAACATCACCGGTTCTCTGCTACTGGGCCTACTGTTCGGCCTTGCCTCACGTACCGGGCTGGATCAACGCGTCCTGGTGGCGGTCGGCACCGGATTCCTGGGGTCCTACACCACCTTCTCGACCTTCACCTGGGAGACCGTCCGACTGATCGAGGATCGCGCCTACCTGGCCGCGCTGGCCAACCTGACCTTCAGCCTGGCCGCCGGCCTGGCCGCGGTCTCCGCCGGAGTGGCGCTTGGGATGCTGTGGGCCGGTTAGAACCCCGGTGCGCTGACCAGAAGCAACCCGCCGGCCACGGCAGCGCAACAGAGCCTTCGGCAACGGGGATTGCTCCCCCGGCGAACCGACGACCCTGGCACGTGATCAGGTGGAACGGGGAACCGCGCGTACCGGCGCCGCCTTCTGCTCGTCCGTACCGCCGATCGGCATCCAATCGCCGTGGGCGAGGAGCATCGCGTGCAGATCCTCGATGGCTCGAAGGTTCCCCCATCAGTCGCCGATGGCGGCCAACACCTCGTCGAACGCGCCGAGGGAGTGCCCGCTGACAAAGGCGTCGACGTAGGGAAGGGCGGCTGCCATGCCGGCGGTGCTCGGGGTGAACTTACCGGACTGCTTGCGCGGGTTCACCCAGACGATCCGGTAGGCAAGTCGAGCCAGTCGAGACATCTCCCGCTCGAGCAGGTCGACGGATCCGCTTTCCCAGCCGTCGGACACGATCACCACCACGGCACCCCTGGCCAGCCCACGACGGGCCCAGCCGTCGTTGAAGCGCTGCAGCGCCTCGCCAATCCGGGTTCCGCCGGACCAGTCCGGGGC
>JACCQS010000172.1 GCA_013814015.1 Geodermatophilaceae bacterium
CTGGCCGCGTCGATGCCACCGGCGATCGAGGTCAGCGACGAAGAACCGATCTTGACGACGACCCGGCGAGCATCGGCGATCGGGTCGGTCGCCGGGGTCATGCCTCGGCGCCCGCTTCGGCCACGACTGGGGCGTCCTGGGCGTCTTGTCTGTCACTGGACCTGGCGCGCACTCAGGTATTGGCCTTGCCGCGGTCGTGGAGTTCGACACGGCTGAGGTCCTTACCTTCCCGTTCCAGCTCGGTTACGTGCGGGATGGCCTGCAACCGTCGACGCCGTAAGCCGCTACGACTCGGACGGGAACAACAGTGCTTACCTAAACTTCGGCGATGGCTCCCAACGGGACGACGTCCTCCACATCGCCGCCACCAACAGGCGGGAGTTGCCGGAGGGGCCGGAGGGGCCGGAGGGGCCGGAGCCGAATACCACCGTCGACTCTACGAGGCTTACTTGTCCGAACTGCCTCCGGTTGATGTCTACAGGTCACTCGTCCTGTTTGACGTGGAAGGATTCCACTTCGAGATCAGCATCATGGTCACGGACAACTGGCAGTTCGACGAGGCGGAGTTGCGCCGGATCGCCGAATCGATCGTGGTGATCCCAGGAGCGGCGACTGACACCACCGTCTGGACCGACCAGCCGATCGGTTAATCGGGTTCGCAAGCCGAGGACGGCAACAGATCCCGAGATTCCCGCATTTAAGGAGTCAGTAGCGTCGAGGAGGTCGCCTTGGAGCGGATCATCGAGCGGTCATCCATCGCCATTGGTCGGGCAGGGAACGGGGTTGGGATGGACTTCGACGAATTTGTCATCGACCGACTTCCTGCACTCGTCCGATATGCGATTGCGTTGACCGGCTCTCATGAGTTGGGTGAGGACCTCGTGCAGGACGCGATGATCAAGGCTCACTCAAAATGGCGGCGGATCTCGCAACTTGATCGGCCTGACCTGTACGTCAAGCGCATCGTTACCAACGAGTTTCTGTGCATGCGCCGTCGTCGGGCCGTCCGGACCCTTGGGCTCGAGCCCCGCCACCTGGATCACGCGCCAGACGACGGGCCACCCAGTCATGAACAGACCGCCGCAGAACGGAACGCAATGTGGACCGAGATGTCCAGGCTGCCCCGTCAGCAACGCGCCGTCCTCGTCCTGCGCTTCTACGAGGGCCTCACCGATCTCGAGATCGCCGACGTGCTGCGTTGCCGGCCGGGCACAGTCCGGGGGTACGCCTCTCGGGCGCTGGAAGCCTTGCGAATCGAACTTGCCGAAGGGCACACGACCGACGGACCACTCGTCAATGGGAGGGGCGGACCATCATGAGGACCACCCAGGATCTTCGCCAAGAGTTCGATTGGGTTGACGCCACGAAGGTCGACACCAGCGACTTGTTCAGTCGCATCCGGGTCGGGATCGACACCCATCGGATCGCTCGACGGCGCAGAGTCGCGGTGCTGTCGGTGGCTGCGGCGGCCATCCTCATTGCGGTCGGGGCCATCGTGATTCCCGCACTCGGCAATGACCGACCCGACCGAGGCAGCGTCGCGACGACCCCCAGCCCGACCAGCCAGGGTGACTCGGTGACGTTGCAGCCGGCGGAACTCGGCTTCAGCCTGCGCGAGCGTCCAGAGGGCTACCCGGGCGAACGCTCGGAGACCACGGCGCCCGGGATTCAGGAGCTCACCTACTACCGCTACGAAGGTTCCTTCCCGCAGCTTGAGCTCAGCATCGCGTTGTTCGATCCGGAGGCGTCCGGAGTGGGCGTTCCCGTTCTGACGGATGAAACGGCCACCGTCCAGTCGGGCAGCGAAGGCTCGCTCACCGTGTCCTTCATCGATGCGGAACAGATAGCAGGTGCTAGCAACCCCATGACGGCCGTTGCGTGGCAGATCGACAACCTGTGGCTGACGATCACCAGCAATGCGCCTGGAGACCAAGCAAGAAAAGATGTCCTGGACACCGCCGCGCTGGTGGACGTCGGCACAGTCACATCGTTCACATTCCCGATGCAGGTCGGGTACGTCCCGGCGGGCTACAACATCACCTCTGCATCGCGCGTGCTTGACCCGGATGGACATGTCGCGGCATATCTTGGCTTCGACAACGGCCCGCACCTGGGATTCGGGTCAGAGTTGGCGGTTTCGGCCGACACCCTGACCAACGTGCCGGACGGGGTCGTCCCGAACACCACCGTCGGCAACTACGAGGCCGCGTTCTCCCCCGGCACGGTCGAGAGCGGTCCGCACCTCTACGTCTTCGACGTGGATGGCTTCATCATCGAAATTCAAGGCGGTGTGGCGAACACCGAGGCGGAGCTGCGGCAGATGGGCGTGACGATCCTGGTGATTCCCGGCGCTGCAAGCGATCCGACAGTGTGGACGACGCAGCCGCTGGGCTAGCCGAGGACGGCTAATCCTGAGCGAGCTCGTGCAGGATCATCTCGTCGCGATGCACAACCTCGCGACGGAGATCCGGCGCGAGTTCGCTCGTGGATTTCCCCAACATCGCCGGAAGCTCGCGCGCGTCGTAGGCGACCAGTCCGCGGCCCACGGCGACCCCTTCGGAATCAACCAGTTCCACCGGATCGTCAGCCAGGAAGTCACCGGCCACGCCAGTGATCCCCGCAGCCAGCAGGGACGCGCGTCGGGCTCGCAGGGCACGTACCGCTCCGGCGTCGAGCACGATCGAGCCACGCGGCCGGCTCGCGTAACGCAGCCAGAACAGCCGCACCGTCGGCCGACGGCCGGTAGCCGGGAAAAGCGTGCCGACGTCGTCACCGGCGAGGGCCGCCCGTACGTCCTGAGCCTTGGCAATCCGCACCGATACCCCTGAACTCGAAGCGATCATCGCTGCTTCGACTTTGCTGCTCATCCCGCCGCTACCGATCCCCTCACCGCGCGAGGCTCCGATGCTGAGCGCTTGCAGGTCACCGGACCCGTTCACGACTGGGATGCG
>JACCQS010000183.1 GCA_013814015.1 Geodermatophilaceae bacterium
GGTGTACGGAGAGAAGATCGTCAAGGTGCTCGACCTGGCCATGACGAACGGCTGCCCGATCATCGGGATCAACGAGGGCGGTGGCGCCCGGATCCAGGAGGGCGTGGTCTCCCTCGGCCTGTACGGCGAGATCTTCCGGCGCAATGTGCACGCCTCCGGCGTCATCCCGCAGATCTCGCTGGTGATGGGCGCGGCGGCCGGTGGGCACGTCTACTCGCCCGCCCTGACCGACTTCATCGTCATGGTGGACAAGACCTCCCAGATGTTCATCACCGGTCCGGACATCGTCAAGACCGTAACCGGTGAGGACGTGACGCTGGAGGACCTCGGCGGTGCGCGCACGCACAACACGAAATCAGGTGTGGCGCACTATCTCGCCGCTGATGAAGCCGACGCACTCGACTACGTGAAGGCGTTGTTGTCCTATCTGCCGTCGAACAACCTCGACCCGTTGCCCGTGGTTGAGGCATCCCCGGTCGGCATTGAGCTGCCCCAGGGGGTCACCGACTTCGACGCCGAACTCGACACCTTCATCCCGGATTCCGCGAACACCCCGTACGACATGCACATCGTCCTGGAGCATGTCCTCGACGATGGCGAGTTCCTGGAGACCCAAACGCTTTTCGCGCCGAACATCCTCTGCGGCTTCGGGCGGATCGAGGGCCGCCCGGTCGGCGTCGTGGCCAACCAGCCAACGCAGTTCGCCGGAACCCTCGACATCGACGCTTCCGAGAAGGCCGCACGGTTCGTCCGTACCTGCGACGCTTTCAACGTCCCGGTGCTGACCTTCGTCGACGTGCCCGGCTTCCTGCCCGGCACCGCGCAGGAGTGGGACGGCATCATCCGGCGCGGCGCCAAGCTGATCTATGCCTACGCCGAAGCCACCGTCCCTAAGGTCACCGTGATCACCCGCAAGGCCTACGGCGGTGCGTACGACGTCATGGGGTCCAAACACCTTGGCGCGGACATCAATGTGGCTTGGCCGACGGCACAGGTCGCCGTCGTCGGGGCGCAGGGTGCGGTCGGGATCCTCTACCGCCGGGAGATTGCTGCTGCCGATGACCCCGAAGCGTTGCGGGCTCAGAAGATCACCGAGTACGAGGACACCCTGGCCAACCCCTACATCGCAGCCGACCGTGGGTACATCGACGCGGTGATCCCCCCGTCGCACACCAGGATCCACGTCGTCCGCGCCCTGCGGTTACTGGCCAACAAACGACAGACCCTGCCGCCCAAGAAGCACGGGAACATTCCCCTCTGATGGAGAGCGAGCCGGAGAGCTCACCACCGTTCTTGCGGATCGTGCGTGGAGAACCCAATGTTGAGGAGGTCGCCGCCTTGGTAGCGGTCCTGTCTGTCGCTTCGCAGTCGCGTCGGGCCGCAGTGACCCCGCCGGCATTCGGCTGGTCCGCGCGGTCGAGATTCGTACGTGCTCCGCTTCGAGCCGGACACGACGGATGGCGAGCCAGCTCACTAGTGCGGTAACCAATTCGTCAGTAGGGAAGCGAAAAAAATCCTCGTCGTTCAGGTCGTCCAGGTCGTCGAGGTCATCCAGATCATCGAGGGACCCGCCGAATTGTCTGCGGTCCTGGTCAGCGGATCTTCACCACCGCCCGCCAAGCCGGAGCGGTCAGGTTTGGTTGGCTTGCCTGCCATGGGCTCACCTTCTCGTATTCCAACTGCACGTTCGGGGGCAACTGTGCATCCGCCTAGCCTCATCCTTGCCTCCGCTTCGTCGGGGCGGCTTCGACTGCTGCGGCAGGCCGGGTTCGACCCGACGGTCATCGTCAGCGGCGTGGACGAATCAGCGGTCACCACCACCGACCCCGCTGTGCTGGTTACCGAACTCGCCTACGCCAAGGCCGAGGCGGTCGCCGCTGCGGTGACCCACGGGCTAGTCGTCGGCGCCGATTCGGTCCTCGAACTCCACGGCCGGGCACTCGGCAAACCCACGGACATCGAGGATGCTCGCGAACGCTGGGCAGACCAGGCCGGCAGTGAAGGGCGGCTGTGGACCGGCCAGGCCGTGCTCCTCGTCGTCAACGGCAGCGTGCAGGCAAGCGATGTCGACGCGACTGTGGCGACAATTCGCTTCGGCCAGCCGGACGAGGCGGAACTCGAGGCATATCTGCGCTCCGGTGAACCCCTCAACGTCGCCGGTGCCTTCACCACCGATGGGCTCGGCGGTCAGTTCGTCGACTCGATCGATGGGAACACCGGCACGGTGATCGGGCTCAGCCTGCCGCTACTGCGCGCGCAGGCCGCCCGACTCGGCGTACGTTTGACCGATCTGTGGTGTGCACGATCATGAGCAACCACTGCTCCCAGCCTGGTCATCCCGTGCGCTGACTTGCCGTGTACGCAACGAGGCCGGGACGACCGTCGGGAAGGGTCAACTCGAGTACGTCAGGACTGTCGGGCGCCTTTCCTGCGTCTTCTTCGTCACGATCGAGGATGTCTCATGGTGAGCGGGCTCAGGACGGACCGGCATCGACGCGGGCTTGAATCGCCTCCGGGCTGAGGTCACCCAGCGGCTGGGACAGCAGCCAGAGGTGACCGAACGGATCCTGCAGCCGCCCGTCACGGCTTCGGTAGTACTGATCTGCCACCGGGATCAGCACAGTGGCACCGTTCGACACCATGGCTGCGGCCCGGGCATCGGCATCGGGCACTTGAAGGTGACACAGCACGGGGCTGCCGCCGAGTTCCGACGGACTCCGGTTCACGTTGCCGTCGGCCTGGGTCACCGAGAAGACCGACTCCCCGACCTCGACCTCGGCGTGCACGATCGTCCCAGACGGCTCGGCGTAGCGGACTAGTTCCCGCCCGTCTAGAGCGGCCACGTAAAAGTCCAACGCGGTGGCGGCGTCCTCGACGACGAGGCGGATCTGGATTCTGGTCGGTATCTCGCTCATGCTGCGAGCCTGCTGGACCGACGACGCTCCCGACTAGAAGGAATGGGAACTGGCTGCGCTCAGAAGTAGCCAGCGACTTCTACGCCTCTCGAGGCTGGCAGTTGTGGACCGGGACAGCCTGGTGCTCCTCACCCTCCGGGATTCAGCGCACACCCGACGACGAGGGCGGGATCTACCTTCTGCCGGGAACTGCGCAGCGGCCATCCGGCGGTGACCTGACGTGTGACTGGCGGGATGGTGACCTCTGCTGAGCGCCGATCTGCCGATCGACACAGTGCGCTGAACCGGACTCGATAGGGTCGCGCTGGTGGCAGGGAGGTCCGCGTCGTGCAGAAAGTCTTGATCGCCAACCGTGGTGAGATCGCCGTACGGATCGCGCGTGCCTGCCGTGACGCCGGGCTGGGCAGCGTCGCGGTCTATGCCGAGCCCGACCGGGATGCCCTGCACGTTCGCACAGCTGACGAGGCCTTCGCCCTGGGCGGCAACACTCCAGGCGAGTCCTACCTTCGCATCGACAAGCTTCTGGACATCGCCAAGCAGGCCGGAGCTGACGCCGTACACCCCGGCTACGGCTTCCTCGCCGAGAACGCCGACTTCGCCCGCGCCGTGATCGAAACCGGGCTGACCTGGATCGGCCCCCCGGTCGAGGCGATCATCTCCCTGGGCGACAAGGTGGCCGCCCGGCACCTCGCAACCAAGGCCGGCGCGCCGCTCGTACCGGGAACCAGCGACCCGGTCTCCGGTCCGGAAGAGGTGCACGCCTTTGCCGAGGAACACGGGCTTCCGGTCGCGATCAAGGCGGCCTTCGGGGGCGGCGGCCGTGGCCTCAAGGTCGCCCGCGAGGCCGGGGAGATCAACGAGCTGTACGCCT
>JACCQS010000176.1 GCA_013814015.1 Geodermatophilaceae bacterium
CTTCAGGCAGGCTCCGGTACCGGCCGAAGTAGACCCACCAGATGGTCGCCGCGATCATGAACCCGAGCAGCGCCACGAGTGCGGCCGCGACGCTTCCGCCGGTGTCCAGCCCGCTCACTGTGACGACCACCGATTCACCGAGCACAATGATCGTGAACAGGCCGTACCGTTCCGCGATGTGCGCAGCGTCGTACGCGCGCTGGGGCGCCAGGAGCACGACTATCGGTGTCGCGATCAGCAGCAGCATCGCAACGCCCCAGACGATCGGCCGCAGGCCGTGGTCCCACCTGCTGCTCGGACAACCTGTGGTCATCTCCTCCGCCGCCCGCGGGGCACCGCCCCGCCCTTGCAACGTAGGCCAGCGGATCAGCGATCGACGCTGGCGGCCAGGGCCGCGAGTACCGCCTGCGCTACCCCGGTTGCCGAGGCCGGGTTCTGACCGGTCACCAGTCGTTGGTCGCTGACGACGTGGGGTTCAAAGTTTGGCGCGCAGGTGTGCTTGGCACCGAGCTCTTCCAGCCTGGTCTGCAGCAAGAACGGGACGGCCTGGGCCAAGCCGACAGCGGATTCCTCGGCGTCGGTGAAGACAGCGACCTGCTTCCCTTCGACCAGCGGGCGACCGTCGGACATGGTCACGCCGACCAGCGCGGCCGGGCCGTGGCAGACCGCGGCGACCACACCGCCGGACTCGTAGATGTCCTTGCAGACGCGGGCCAGGCCCTCGTCGTTGGGGAAGTCCCACATGGTGCCGTGTCCTCCGGCGAACAGCACGGCGTCGTAGTCACCGCTGTCGATGTCGGAGAAACGTGGTGTGGCCCGCACCTTCCGCTGCATCTGCGGATCCTCGGTAAAGGCTCGCTGGATCCGATCGGACAGGTCCACGACGTCGACCGGCGGCTCGCCTCCCTTGGTGCTGACCAGGTCGACGGTGTAACCGGCGTCGGAGAAGACCCGCCACGGGTGGGCGACCTCGGACAGGTAGTAGCCGGTCGGTCGGAGCCCGGCGAGGTCGCCGTGGCTGGTCAGGCCGATCAGGATCTTGGAGGTACGGGGGCGGCTCATGAGCACTCGCTCCTGTCGTGGGTTGCGCCGGAGCATCCGGCCCGACCCATGCTGGTCTGAGATTCGATAGCTGACCAACAGGTCAGGCAGCACGTAGCAATCAGAATATCTATGACAGTCTGGCCGTATGATGCCCCGGGATGTCTCGTTGGATCTGCTTCGGACATTCCAGGCCGTGCATCGGACCGGCACTCTCACCGCTGCCGCGCGTGTGCTCGGACTGGCTCAGCCCTCGGTGACCACCCAACTCCGCGCGCTCGAGGCTGCGGCGGGCCAGCCGCTGTTCCTACGCCAGGCACGAGGAGTCGTGGCCACCTCCGCGGGCGAAGATTTGGCCCGGCGCCTCGACGGGCCGCTCGACGTACTGGCAGGCATCTCAGCGGACTTGGGACGTGAGGCTTCTCTGGACGGCCGGACCCTGCGCCTGGGCGGTCCGGCCGAGTTCATCACGACGCGGGTGCTCCCGGCCCTGGCTGACACCGTCGCCGCCGGTGTCAGCCTCCGGTGCCGGCTCGGTCTGGCCGAGGACCTGCTCGCCGAGCTCGTGACCGGACAGCTCGACCTGGTGGTCAGCACGGTCCGGCCTCGCCGCCGCGGCTTGCACAGCGAGCCACTGTGCGACGAGGAGTTCCTGTTGCTGGCTGCCCCGTCCGTTGTCGCCCGGCTGGACTCCGAGCTGCTGGCCAGCCAACCAGCCAAGGCGCTACAGATCCTGCCATTGCTCGCCTACGCCGAGGATCTGCCGATCGTGCGCCGCTGGTGGCGGCACCTGCTCGGGATCGCTCCGACGGGTCGTGCTGTCCTCGTCGTCCCGGATCTGCGGGGGCTGCGTGCCGCCGCGATTGCGGGGGTAGGTGCAACCGTTCTGCCGCGCTATCTTTGTGCCGAGGACTTGGCGGCAGGACGGTTGGTGTCCGTCCTGGAAACCGACGACCCACCGATCAACACGCTATATCTGGTCACTCGGGTAGCCGCCCTGAACGAGCCGCACATCGAGCACGCCTGGAACTCCCTACTGCGGCAGGCTCGACTCTGGTGAGTGTCCCGGAGTGCTCATGAGGAGACGTCAGTGCTGGCCGCCGAATCGACCGCGTGCGCGGATAGCCCGGCGGGTACAGCGACGCTGGCACCAACCGAATTACGAGCCGCCGGGACATTGCGGAAGCGGTACGGGGTCGGCGGTAAGCCCGGTTGGACGATGTAGGCCGATCCCGGCTCGCCTTCGTCATGGGCCAGCAACAGGCCCGCAGCGACCTCCGCTGCGGTGAGGATCGGGAATCCCGCCTCCTGAAAGGCCGGCCGCAACGCTCCGAGCATCGGGGTGTCAGCGAACCCGGGACAGACGACGGTCACGGTGATCCGCTCACCGACCAGCCGCTGGGCCATCGCCCGGCTGTAGGCCAGGGCGGCGCTCTTCGTCATCGAATAGGACGGATCGCCGGCCATGGGCACCAGCCCGGCCAACGAGGCGGTCACCACGATCCGGCCACCCCCCGACCGTCGCAGGGCCGGGACTGCCGCGTCGATTCCGTAGACGACGCCGTGCTGGTTGGCGCTGACTATCGCCTCGTAGGCCGGCATGTCCAACGGCTCGGACGGATCCTGCTGGCCCAAGATTCCGGCGTTGAGGAAGACCGCGTCGACCGCATCGAAGTGCGTCTCGACCAGCGACACCGCTCGGTGGTTGGCGGCCAGATCCCCCACATCGAGCGGGATGAACAACACGTCGAGTTCCTCGGCGACGGTCCTGCCGCGCTCGACGTCCAGGTCGGCCAGCGCAACGTTGAAATCCCGGGCGAGCAGCAGCCGCGCCAGCGCCAGCCCGAACCCACCGATCCCGCCGGTGACCAACGCGGTGGGCCGGCGATGGGTCATCAGCAAGCTCGCAGGAATCGGTCGAGCACGGAGACGCCGAAGTGCAGGCCCTCGATGGGGACCCGCTCGTCGATGCCGTGGAAGAGACCGGCGAAGTCGAGGTCGGGCGGGAGTTTCAACGGTGAGAACCCGAAGCAGCGCATGCCGAGCCGTTCGAAGGACTTGGCGTCGGTGCCCCCGGACATCGTGAACGGTACGGGCCGGGCACCGGAGTCCTCGGCGCGCAGGGCGGCCACCATCTGCTCGACCAGGGGGCCGTCGAACCCCGTCTCGAGCGCCTGGTCCTTGACGATCCACTCCCGGCTGATGTCAGGACCGAGGATCTCGTCGAGTTGCCGCTCGAACTCCTCCTCCTGTCCTGGCAGGAAGCGTCCGTCCACGACCGCGCTGGCCGAACTCGGAATGACATTCGCCTTGTAACCGGCATCGAGCATCGTCGGGTTGGCCGTGTTGCGCAGGGTCGCGCCGATGAAGTTCGCGAGGCTGCCCAGCTTGGCCAGGGTCGCGTCGATGTCGTCGAGATCGAACTCGATCTCGTACGCCTCGCTGATCGCGTCCAGGAACTGGCGCACGGTCTTGGTCATGGTGATCGGGAACTGGTGCCGGCCGAGCGTGGTCACGGCCTCGCACAGCCGGGTGACCGCGTTGTCCTCGTGCACCATCGAGCCGTGCCCGGGGCGTCCGGTCGCGCTCAGCCGCATCCAGCCTAGGCCCTTCTCGGCGGTCTGGATCAGGTACAGCCGCAGGTCGTCGCGGACGGTCAGGCTGAAGCCACCAACCTCGCTGATCGCCTCGGTGCAGCCCTCGAACAGATGCGCATGGTTGTCGACCAGCCAGCGGGCGCCAAGCTTGCCCCCGGCCTCCTCGTCGGCCACGAAGGCCAACACGATGTCTCGGGGCGGCACGTACCCGTCCCTATGCCACTGCCGTACGACGGCCAGCGTCATCGCGTCCATGTCCTTCATGTCGACCGCGCCGCGGCCCCAGAGGTAACCGTCGCGCTCCTCGCCCGAGAACGGATGAACGCTCCACTCCGCTGGTTCGGCCGGCACGACGTCGAGGTGGCCGTGGATCAGCAGGGCGTCGCGGCTGCGATCTCGCCCGGCGATCCTGGCCACGACGCTTGCCCGGTTCCTGGTGGACTCGAAGATCGTAGTCTCCAACCCGATCTCGTCGAGCTTGCCGGCGACATACTCCGCGGCGATGCGTTCGCCGACACTCGTGTCGGTGTCTCCGGTGTTGGTCGTGTCGATGCGGATGAGGTCGGAGCAGAGCTCAACAACCTCATCTCGCGCGGTCTGGGACTGGGGCGCCGTTGCCATGTGGCTTTCCTACCACCGGTCGCCAGTCGGCGTTCTCGCGCCTTCGGTATCGTGGCCCGCTGCACCTGTTCGCCGGGTGCACGTGGTCCGGGTGGCGGAATGGCAGACGCGCTAGCTTGAGGTGCTAGTGCCCTTTAACGGGCGTGGGGGTTCAAGTCCCCCCTCGGACACCAGAGCGACTTTTTTGGGATCGGCGCAGGTGGGGGACCAGCCGCACGCCCGACCGGTCCCCTCGCCGCGGACAAGAGGTGCTGACGAACGTCAGCTCATACGAGCACGATGATCAGAACGATGACTGCAATGACTACGGCGATGATGGCGAGCATGCGTGTGTTCAAGGGTGCCTCCTCACGAATAGAGATTCGAGGAGGGACTGTATCGGTCACGGTGTGATCCGGGTGGTGCGCCGCCCCGTCGAAACCCCGTGGCCGACTGCGGATCGGCTCACGGCCCCGTGGGACTCGGTCAGCGAAAGGAACCGTACGACGGCATTTCCGCAAAGAAAAATGGCGCCCGCCCCGTGGGCCGGGCGCTATTCACCGGGCGCGCTTCTAGCGGTTCTGGCCGGGAGCGCGCTCCGACGGGCTTCCGGTGTCCGC
>JACCQS010000249.1 GCA_013814015.1 Geodermatophilaceae bacterium
TCTGTACGGCAACGCGATCGATCCGATTCCGTGGCTGGCAAGTCTCGGGATCTACCTGCGCGGCAACTGCTGACCCCCGCGGGGCCTCGCACGGTCAAGCCGGACCCCTGCGCCGGACCGCCTCCGCGGCCGACGCGCGGGCTTGGGCTGCACCCAGTGATCTGTCCACCGCTGACATCTGCGGGCCCGCACCACGCATCATGGTCTGATGAGCGACGTACCGGCCGGCTTGACCCGACTCGTCCAGCCGGTTGATCCCCGGGCGACCTGGGGTTTGCCGGCCCTCGGCCAGCTGCCAACCAGGCTCGAGCTCGAGCCGTTGGTCACCAGAATTCTGGCGCCGAACCCGTCTGGAATGACCCTGGACGGCACCAACACCTATCTGGTCGGTGCGCCGGGATCAGGTGAGGCCATGCTGATCGACCCCGGCCCGGATGACCCCGCGCACCTTGATCAGGTCTGTGTGGCGCTGGCGGACCGGCAGGCCCGCTGCGTCGCGATCCTGGTCACCCATCACCATGCCGATCACGCCGCGGCCGCCCTGCCCTGGGGGGCGCAATTCGCTGCTCCGGTCGCTGCCGCCGACCCGGCGGTGGCCGGTCCGGGCGGTCAGGTGCTCGAGCCGGGGGAACGACTGCGCCTGGCGGGTACGGCGATCGAGGTCGTATCCACACCCGGCCACTGCGCCGACCATCTGGCGTTTCGGATCGAGTCCGGCGCGGTGCTGGTCGGCGACCATGTCCTGGGCCGTGGCACCTCGGTGGTGACCCATCCGGAGGGCGACGTCCTGGCCTATCTGGAGTCACTGCGCCGGGTGCACGACCTCGGCCCGGCGGCCCTCTATCCCGGACACGGACCTGAGCTGACCGAGGATCCGCTGGCCGTACTGGACTTCTACCTGGCACATCGGGCCTTCCGGGAGCAGCAGATCCTGACGTTGCTCTCCGATGCGGCGCACCAGGTGTCAGCTCTGGTTGCGATCATCTATGCCGACGTACCGCGTGCCCTGTGGCCGGCTGCCGAGCAGTCCACCCGAGCCGCACTGGCCAAGCTCCAAGCTCAGGGCCGAGTCTTGATCGAAGCTGACACCGCCCGGCTGAGTGAGTGACACCGTGCGGCTGGTTGGGTAGGCCACGTGGCCGAAACGGACATCACCGGAGAACAGGCACGTCGGGTCACCGACTGGATCGCGGGCCATGTTCCCGAACTCAGCCCGCCGCTGCGCTTCGACGTCATCGAGGGCGGCCGATCCAACCTCACCTACCGGGTGGCCGATCTCGCCGAGAACACCTTCGCGCTGCGCCGCCCACCGCTGTCCGGAGTTCTGCCCTCGGCGCACGACATGCGGCGCGAGCATCGGGTGATCAGTGCACTAGGTCGCACCGACGTACCCGTCCCGGGGACGATCGGGCTGTGCACCGACCACGATGTGCTCGGCGCCGACTTCTATCTGATGGATTTCGTCACCGGAGTGGTTGCGCACGACCCGCAGACCGCCGCTAACGCGCTGTCGGAATCGGCCCGCAAGACCGCCGGACAGGATGCGGTGGACAGCCTGCTCCGGCTGCACCAGGTGGATCCGGACTCGGTCGGCTTGGGCGATCTGGGCCGGGGCCTTGACTATGTCGCCGGACAGCTCCGGCGGTGGACCGGACAGGTGGCCAGCCTGCCGATCGAGCCGATTCCGGGCCTGATCGACATGGGTGAGCGCCTCGCCGACCAGGTCCCGCGGCAACGCGCGGTGACGATCGCGCACGGCGACTACCGCTTCGGCAATCTGATGCTCGACCCCGACGGGAACGTCGCGGCCATCCTGGACTGGGAACTGTGCACCCGCGGCGACCCATTGGCCGACCTCGGCTGGCTGCTGTCCTACTGGAGTGCGCCGCCCGGCGTCGAGGCGTTGCCCATGGCGATGCCAACCACCGCGCCGGGGTTTCTCAGTCGCGACGAAGCGCTGGCACGGTACGCCGCGGGCAGCGATCTGCCGACCGATGACGTGGAGTTCTACATCGCCTTCGCCTACTGGAAGCTCGGTGCCGTACTCGCTGGGGTGTACTCGAGAAGCGTCTCCGGCGCGTACGGCGAAGGACAGGCTCAGCAGCGAGGACTCAACCCGGAGGGCATCTCGATGCTGGTTGCGGCCGCCGAGGTCACGCTCGACGGCACCTGACCCGCGCCGTTCCTGGTCCTTACGGGCACCGCTAGGGCAAGGATTCACAGCCGGTTCCCAGCCGGCTGCGGTAGGACTTACCCGCCGAGCGTTCACCTGCCGACGCACCCTGGGGATGGAGCCCCATGTTCGACACCGTTTTTGGGTTACCCACTCACCCCCTGATCGTGCATGCCGTGGTCGTATTCGTCCCGCTCACGGCGCTGGCTGCTTTGGCGCTCACTGCGGTACCGCGCAGGCGTACGAGGTTCGGCGTGCTGGCCGCTCGCGGCGCTTACCTCGATCGGCTCGGTCTTCGTCGCCCAGGAGAGCGGCGAAAGGCTGGAGGATCGGGTGCTCAGCACCGAGGATGCGCCGTTCGAATTAGTGCTGGCGCACACCGCACTCGGCGAGGACCTGCTGCTCTGGGTGCTCGTGCTGTCGATCCCGCTGCTCGCTCTGATCGGCCTGGCTTTCTGGGCCAGCCGCCGCGCAACGGATCGGCCGTCCTGGGTCAACCTCGCCGGCTGGGGGATCGGCGCGATCTCGATCGTCGGCGCGGTGGTGTCGCAGATCTATGTGATCCGGATCGGGCACAGCGGAAGTGAAGCGGTGTGGAGCGACCTTCCCGGCTGAGCGTTAAGGTGTCGACTCGGTGAACGGCCGGCATCCAGGAGACGACGCGTGGACAAACAACAAGGTGCCGTCGACGAACGGCCGGGTGAATCC
>JACCQS010000256.1 GCA_013814015.1 Geodermatophilaceae bacterium
TGACCTGGTCAGCTCGGGCCGCCGTGGAGGCCCGGTGCGCCACGAGGATCCGGGTCCGGTCGGCCATCGCGCCGGTCAGCGCCCGACTGATCTCGTGTTCGGTGACGGTGTCCAAGCTTGCCGCGACGTCGTCCAGGATCAGCACCCGGCCGGTGTGCGCGAAGGCCCGGGCCAGACCCATCCGCTGCATCTCGCCACCGGACATGGGCGCCTCGTCCAGTGGCGTCTGGTACCCGGCGGGCAGATGGCGGATGAAGGCGTCGGCGCGGGCCGCCCTGGCCGCACTCATCACCTCGTCCGCGTCGGGGGTCTCGGCACCGAAGGAGATGGCCTCGGCCAGGGTGCCACCGATCAGGACCGGGCGCTCGAATCCATAGCCGACCATGCGGCGCAGCTCTGCACGGGCCAGTTCTGGCAGCGGCACGCCGTCCAAGAGCACCGTGCCGTCGTCCGGGTCGACCAGCCGACCGGCCAGCCCGGCCAGCAACGACTTCCCCGCTCCGGTTCTGCCCACGACCGCGACCAGGGACCCGGCCGGGATCACCAGGTCGAGACGGTCCAGGATCACCCGCTCGCCGACGCGGACGGACACCGTGCGGAACTCGACCGTCCCGCCGGTCTTCGGTAGGACGGCGCTTCCATAGCCGACGGCCGGCAGATCGAGCACCTCGCCCACTCGGCGCGCCGCGGCCCGGGATCGGAGAAACCGGGTCAATGCAGGCACCACCGAACTCAGCCCGGCACCCAGAGCGACGTACTGGCTGGCGGCGAGCAGTTCTCCGGGCGAGATGCGCCCACGGGAGAGTTGCCAGCCGGCGACGGCCAGTACCGCGATCTCCAGTCCGGAGAGCAGGATCAGGTCCTGTGCCGTGATCCTGGTTTGTGCCCGCCACATCCGCATCCCGTAGTCGTGCAGCGAGCCCAGGGGTCCCAGGACCCGCTTCGTTTCGCGCTCTGCGGTGCCCGCGGCGGCTATGGTGCGCGCGCCGGACATCGCCTGGACCAGTCGCCCCGCGATGGTCCCTTGGATGGTCAGGTATTGCTCGGCGAGTTCGGAGGCGTCGCGGGCGAAGGCCCAGAGCAGCGCCATCAGCACTGGCAATCCCACCAGAAACGTGACGCACAGCCAGGGGTCGATCAGCGCGAGGGCGATCGTTCCGCCCACCGCTGGGATGAGAGCCGCCGCACCGCGGATGACGTCGGGCGCCACGCTGCCGGCTTCGGCGGTGTTACCGACCAGCCGAGCTACCAGGTCACCGGGTGGGAACCGCTGGGCGGTACGCCAGCCGACCGACAAGAGGTGCGCAAGACTCGTGTGTCGAAGCCAGGCAGTGGAGCGGGCGGTCGCCGCGCCGGTGCCGAGATCCTCCAGGGCCTCGCCGATGGACAGGACGACGACCAGCACGACCAACAGCGCGAACCACCGGCCCGGCGTGCCGCCACCGAGTAGATCGTCGAGGGTGCGCCCCAAAACGGCCGGGAGGGCAAGTTCGGCAGCAGCAACGACCAGAGTGTTGACTGCCAACACAGCAACCCACGCGCCGGCGTGCCGTCCTACCCGGAGCAGCAGCCTGCTGGCCGGTTGGGAGTCGTCCGTGTCTTCCACCCTCTCCTGAACGAGTCTGGCAGCCGCTCCGACCTGAGGACGGAAGCGACTGCCAGACCTTCGATCGTCCTCTTAACAGAGGGCGAGGCTGAGACGGCTTCCGCCGCCGCACCGCCGGCTGCGCCGGCTACGGCGCCGCGAGGCGGTCTCCTTGTCTTCCAGGGCAAGACCCTGAAGGTCGAGAATGGCCATATTGTTTCACCTCCTCCCGGTCGCTAGGGGACGGTCGGCATAGGCCGGACCGAGGAATGGGAGGTGCACCGGCTCGTCGTGCAGCGCGGCGCCGAGCGCGAGCAGGACACCGGCGCTCCCGGTGGCCAGGTCCATCGAAAGCCGGAGCAACTGCTCACCCGGGAAGGCCAATCGGCCTTCGTAGTCGACGGCATGCCACTCGAGACGGCGAACGTGACCGGCGACAACCGGATCGGCGCCAGCCGTCCCGGGCCGGTGCTTGCGACTGAGATAGAGGATCATTCCGGCCCGACCGGAGAACAGTCCGGGCTCGATGTAGAACTGAGATTGGGCAGCGACATCTATCCCGCGGCTGGCCGCCGCGAACTGCTCGTCGTCACGCAATGCCAGATAGCGGTCCAGGACCAGTCCGATGCCCACGCTTCCATCGAGCAGATAG
>JACCQS010000273.1 GCA_013814015.1 Geodermatophilaceae bacterium
ACGCCGCAGAGTCACCGCATAGGCCTTGGCTAACGAATCCGCACATTCTCCGGAGAAAGCGCGGTCTGCAGCCGCCCAGATGTGACTTTCTCCGGAGAAAGTCCGCTGGGATGGCAGATAAAGGTCTGGTCTCGGCAGGCAGGCATGGGTCGCGGCGTGACGACCGGACGGATATGGTCCGCATCTCAACCGGAGTGCCCCCTGGGCCGTCGGTCGTGCCTATTCGCAGGTGCGCTCGACGGCGCGACGCAACGATGCTGAAAAGGCAGGTATCTACATGCACGGACGCAAGAAGCGCCTGACCGCCATCGCGACGGTCTCCATTGCTGCGCTGGCTCTCTCGGCATGCGCGGACAGTGAGCGCGAGCCCACCACCGAAGGGGGCGGCGGCGGCACGTTCGTGTTCGGTGCGACCGCGGACCCCGGCTCCATGGACCCTGCTTTCGCGACCGACGGTGAGACCTTCCGGGTCACCCGACAGATGTTCGAGGGGCTCCTCCAGCCAGGTGATGGCTCGGTGGAGGCCGAGCCGGCCTTGGCCGAGTCCTACGAAGCCAGCGAGGACGGCCTGACCTACACTTTCCAGCTCAAGGAGGGCGTCACCTTCCACGACGGCACAGACTTCAACGCCGAGGCGGTCTGCTTCAACTTCGACCGTTGGTACAACTGGGAGGGCATCACCCAGAGCCCCGCTCTCACTGACTACTGGCAGAGCGTTTTCGGTGGTTTCGCCTCGACCCCGGACGTTCCCAACATCTTTAAGGAATGCAGCACCGACGGTGACTTCACCGCTGTCATCGAGTTGACCAGGGTCTCGAGTCGGTTCCCGGCGGCACTGACCCTCCCATCGTTCTCGATGTCCAGCCCGACTGCGCTCGAGGAGTATGACGCGGACAACGCGGGGGGCGACGCTGAAGCGCCGACCCTCCCGCCGTACGCAGCCGAGCACCCGACCGGCACTGGTCCCTTCATGCTGGACAACTGGGACCTGGCCAACGGTGAAGTCACCTTGGTTCGGTACGATGACTACCACGGCGAGAAGGCCGGGGTGGAGAAGCTGATCTTCCGTACCATCCCCGATGGTGTTGCCCGCAAGCAGGCACTCGAAGCCGGCGAGGTCGACGGTTACGACTTCGTTGCCCCCGGAGACATCGCCGACCTGGAGGACGGTGGATACAACGTCCTCACCCGCGACGCATTCAACATCCTCTATCTGGGCATCAATCAGGGTGCCTCGGCTGCTACGGAGCCCTTCGGCATCAATCCCGCCCTGGCCGACGTCCGGGTACGGCAAGCGATCGCGCATGCGATCGACAAGGACAGCATGGTCAGCTCGCTGTTTCCGGACGGCGCCGAGCCGGCGATCGAATTCATGCCGGACTCAGTGAGCGGTTACAGCGAGGACGTACCAACCTACGAATACGATCCGGCCCTGGCGCGGTCGCTGCTGGAGCAGGCCGGAGCGGTCGGCACGACGCTGAAGTTCTACTACCCGACCGAGGTGAGCCGCCCGTACATGCCTGATCCAGGGGCGATCTTCGAGCTCATCTCGCAGAACCTCACCGACGCGGGGTTCACCATCGAGCCGGTTGCACTGGTCTGGAATCCGGAGTATCTCGATGCGGTGTCGACTGGGCAGGCCGACATTCACCTGCTCGGCTGGACCGGTGACTACAACGACGCCTACAACTTCATCGGCACGTTCTTCGACGCCAAGGCCGGCGGAGAGTCCAAGCTGGACTTTGGCGGCTTCGTCAACCAGGACTTGTTCGCTCAGTTCGCCACAGCCGATGCTGAGCCGGACGTTGCTGTCCGCGAGGGTCTCTATCAGAACCTGAACAACGCAATCATGGAGTTCCTCCCGGCTGTTCCGTTGTCGCACTCACCGCCAGCCCTGGTGGTCGCCGACAACGTGGACGGTCTGGTCCCGAGTCCGTTGACCGCGGAGAACTTCGCCACGGTCGTGTTCACCGACTAGGCAGGGTCATCGGCAGGTAACCGTCGATGCTCAGGTTCATCGTTCGGCGGCTGCTGCAACTGATCCCGATCCTGTTCGGGCTCTCGGTGCTGCTGTTCGTCTGGCTGCGCGCTCTCCCGGGCGGGCCCGCAAGGGCTCTACTGGGAGAGCGGGCAACGGCGGAATCCATCGCGGCGGTGACCGAACAGTTGGGGCTCAACGACACCCTGCTCGTACAGTACGGACGTTTTCTGCAGCGCCTGTTCCAGTTCGATCTCGGGGTCTCCACCCAGACCGGTCGACCGGTCACAACCGAGTTCTTCGAACGCTTTCCGGGGACGGTGGAGCTCACCGTTGCAGCACTTGCGTTTGCGATCGTGGTGGGGATTCCGTTGGGCTACCTCGCCGCGCGTAGGCACGGCGGCATCCTCGACTCGGCTTCGGTGATGGCATCGCTGCTCGGGGTGACCGTCCCGGTGTTCTTCCTGGCCTACCTGCTGCGCTTTGTCTTCGCCGTCGAACTCGGTTGGCTACCGGGGTCGGGACGTCAGGACGTCAGGATCGATGGCACGCATCCCACTGGGTTCTACGTTCTCGACGGCCTGCTCACGCGGGAGTTCGACGCGTCCTGGGACGCAGCGCTACACCTGATTCTTCCCGGCCTGGCGTTAGGGACCATTCCACTGGCGATCATCGTCCGGATCACCCGGGCCTCGGTTCTGGACGTTGTGAACGAGGACTTTGTACGGACGGCAGAGTCCAAAGGCCTTGCCAGTTCAACGATCCGGCGGCGGCATATCCTGCGCAACGCCATGCTCCCGGTCTCGACGACGATCGGACTGCAGACCGGACTGCTGTTGTCCGGGGCGGTGCTCACCGAGACGGTGTTCGCCTTCGGCGGGGTGGGCTCGTTCATCAAGGACGCGATCCAGCAGCGGGACTATGCCACCCTGCAGGGCTTCATCTTGTTACTCGCGATGGTCTTCGTCCTGGTGAATCTGTTGGTGGACATTTCCTACGGTCTGCTCGATCCCCGGGTACGGGTCCGCTGATGGCCCTGTCCACCGCCAAGCGCGAGCGCATTGACTCCTTGGCCGCTCTGGCCTCTGGCAGGACCGGCGAAGTCGGTGTTTCGCTCACCAAGAGCGCGTTCCGTCGGCTGCGGAAGAATCCGATCGCGATCGTCGGCGCGGTGTTGGTGGCGATCTTCATCCTGGTCGCGATCTTCGCCGACGTGCTGGCGCCCAAGGATCCGCGTACCTTCTATCTGCTCAGCGAGGTCCGGCCGAACTTCATCCCGGGCGGCCGGGACGGATTCCCGCTCGGCGTCGACCGGCTCGGCCGAGACGAGCTGTCCCGGCTCATCTTCGGCTCCCGGCAGTCGCTGCTGATCGGTGTCGTGTCCACCTCCATCGGGGTGATCGTCGGAATGACCGTCGGTCTGATCGCCGGTGGGTTCGGCGGCAAGGTCGACACCGTCGTCATGCGCTTCGTCGACATCCTGCTGTCGATTCCTGGCCTGCTGATGGCGATCACCGTGTCGCTGATCCTCGGGTTCAACATCTACTCGATCATGATCGCGATCGCGGTGACCCAGATCCCGATCTTCGCTCGATTGTTGCGCGGGTCGATGTTGTCCCAGCGGGATGCCGACTTCGTCCTGGCAGCGCGATCGCTGGGCGTACGGCGCCGCAAGATCGTGTTCAGCCATGTGCTGCCCAACTCGCTGTCCCCGGTGATCGTGCAGGCGACCCTGTCCCTGGCGACGGCGATCATCGAGGCGGCGGCGCTGAGCTTCCTCGGGCTTGGCCCTGCCGACCGGGGTATTCCGGAGTGGGGCTCGATGCTGGCCGACGCGCAGGACTTCCTGACCGTACGGCCCGAACTGGCCTTCTACCCTTGCATCTGCATCGTGATCGCCGCGCTGGGTTTCACCCTGCTCGGAGAGTCCCTGCGCGAGGCGCTCGACCCCAAGTTCCGGAGATGACAGTTCCGCCGATGAGCGTTCCTCGGACCGGCACACCGTCCAGGGCGGTGATGGGGGCCAGTACGAGCGAGTCGCTGTTGCGGGTCGAGGACCTGTCGGTGGTCTTCCAGCGCCGGGGGGAGGCGGCCACTCGGGCAGTCGACGGGGTCAGCTTCTCGGTGGGGCCGGGGCAGACGCTGGGCCTGGTGGGCGAATCCGGATGCGGCAAATCGGTCACGTCGCTGGCGATCATGGGCCTGTTGCCCAAGCGCGGGGTTCGGGTCTCCGGCGAGGTGTTCTTCGAGGATCGAAACCTGCTGGATCTCTCCGACGGTGAGCTCCGCGACCTGCGCGGGGCCGAGATCGCCATGATCTTCCAGGATCCGCTGTCCGCGCTGAATCCGGTGATTCCCATCGGGATCCAGGTGACCGAGGTGCTGACCCGGCACCGGGGAATGAAGGGTGGTGTCGCCGACGCCGAAGCCGTGGACCTGCTCGACCGGGTCGGCATCCCAGATCCCAAGCGACGGTTGACCGAGTACCCGCACCAGCTCTCCGGCGGAATGCGGCAGCGAGCCCTAATCGCGATGGCGTTGGCCTGTCAACCTCGCCTGCTGATCGCCGACGAGCCGACCACGGCACTAGATGTGACGATCCAGGCCCAGATCCTGGAGTTGCTGCGCGAGCTCGTCGTCGGCTCGGATACCGCCTTGGTGTTGATCACCCACGAC
>JACCQS010000322.1 GCA_013814015.1 Geodermatophilaceae bacterium
CGGATGTAGGGCTGCCCGGCGCGGCCGCTGGACAGGTTGGACAGTTTCCGGGCCGTGGCAATGCGCGAGAACGTGCAACTTTCGCGCCGAAATTGCAGGTAGTCGCACATCGGCTGCCTCGGCTGAACTTGGTATCACGGAGGTGCTCCGGGTGGTCGAGCCAAGAGGCACCGATCAGCTCAGCCGTCGAGTTCGACGTCCTCGGCGTACCCGGGCGACACCTCGGCCGTCTCGGTCTGCGGCAGATAGTCCGGATCCAGCCGGACCTGATCCCACTCGTTGATCCAGGCCCGGACGTACTGCCGCATCCGGGTGGCGCTGAGCCGCTCCAGCCCTGCGACGTCGGGCGGTAGCCAGCCGAACGCCTTGCCGTGCAACGCCTTCAGTACGTCGTAGGCCCGGCCGAGTTCCGCAGCGTCGGGTTCAGCGAGCAACAGCATCGAGCGCTCGATGAGTCGCATTCCGGCCTCGGCCCCGGTAGCAGCCTCGTCCCACTCGGACTTCTCTTTGGCCCTCAGTCGAGCAGGCACCAACTCCCGGTCGTTCTTCGCGGTCAGTACAGCGGCGTCGAAATCGTCGGTCATCGCCAGGACGGGGACCAGCGGCGAACCCGGGTCCTCGGGATCCGCGCGGAGCCAGCCGGACAGCTCGGCGTAGGAGCGCCCGCGCTGCAGTGGGGTGTAGCGGCCGATGAGTTCGACCTCGTCCAGGAGCACGACCCAGCCCTCATAGCCACCGGCCAGGAACAACCGGCTCAGAAACCGACTTCGCTGACGGGCCAACTCCCGGGCGGGCACGGACGCGAGCGCCGGCTTGCCCTTGCCGGCAAAGCGGGCCTGGCGGCGAAGCTCGGCGACCCCGATCGGGTCGCCGGACCAGAACCGGACGATGGCCTCGACGAAATCGCCGTCGTTCTCTTGCGCGTAGGGCAACAGACTCAGGCTCAGCGCGAACCGCTCGGATACCGGTGACCCGCTGCCGCTGGCCCAGCGCAGCAACTCAGCAAACGCGGGACTGCCGGAATCGAGCACTGCCGCAGCCTCGGCCACCGCGCCGAAGGAGCCGGCGGGCAGGGTCGCCGTTTCCACCGCCGCTTTGAGCACCTTGACCGGATCGTGCAGCGGGGTCTCCTTGCTGATCACCACCCGGCTGACCACGAACCCGCGCTCGAGCGCGAGATGGGCCAGGTGCTCCAGGACGTGGCTCTTGCCTGCGCCGAAGCCGCCGCCGAGTAGCAGGCCGCGTTCACCGCCGCGCCGGGACGTACCGCTACCGTCGAGCAAGGTCAAGAAGCGGTCCTCGATCTCGTTCTGGCCGCTGCCGAGTTCGCGTACCGCGTCGCGGCTGGGCACCCCGCTGCGCAGCGCCTCGATCGCCCGGCGCGCCCCGAGTTGATCTAGGTCCATGGCCTCTCCCCCGTGGGGGGTGCAGGGGAACGCCTCCTCACGGCACGACCTCCAGTCGCGTCTCGAGCCGGACGAGCGCGGCATACGGATTGGCCCGCCGTTTGTCTCGAACTTCATCCACGATCCGCAACTGCAGAGCCGAGTACGCCGGCAAACCGCGAACCTCGTCGGTCACGAGTTCGGGCGCGATCGTCACGGCGATGAGTACGCCGCGCAGTGCATCGGCTGCGTCGATCAGCTGCCGAAGAACCTCGTAGACGTCGAGGATCGCTGCCTTTGTGTAGTAGAAACCGGAGCGCTGCTCGACGGGGGGGCGACGAGTCACCGCCAGGCGTTCGATGTCGATGTCGATGACCAGTCCGCTGGCCGAGGTCTGCTGCCGCCACGCGGCCAGCGACAGCAGCAGCGCTCTGGCATTGTGCCGTCCGACCCGGCTATAGATCGATGCCGAGCGCAGCGCGACCAACGGAACCGGCTCGACCCGAAGCCACGCGAGTACGGCGGCCTTCTCCGTGTCGATCACGTCGCCGGTGCCGAGTTCGGCCTGGCACAGCCGCAGGACCGCGAGCCGAAATTCCCGGGCCAGCGTGGTGTCCCCGAGCAGCGTGGTCTCCAGTTGCCGCCGGATGCTCCGAGCGGCCTCTCGCGGGTCGACCTGCTGCACCGCCGCGACGGCACTGACGGTCAGGGCGTCGCCGGCCGGTAGGCCGATGTCCGTCCAGGCGGTGCGCAAGATCCGGCGCACCAGGTCATCCCAGTCGATCTGGCGGGCGACGGTCGCATAGATCTGGTCGACCATCGCCATCTTGGTCTCGGCCGCGTCCACAGCGACGTACAGGCAGTCCTGGGCGCTGGCGATGTCAGCCAGGCCAGCGTGCCAGCGGCGGGCCACGTCGTCGTTGCCGGCAACCACGAACCGGACCGCCGCGCCACCCGCTCGGATGTAGGTGTCGAGGTAGTCCGCAGCCAGGAAATCGAGGTAGTCCTCGCAGGTCAGCCCCGTCCCGCCGAGCGGCAAGCCGCTGCCGCTGCCGCTGCGACTGCCGAGAGGCTCAGTCACTGGCAGAGCCGTGGAATGCCATACCCCAATACCGTTGCTGCTGACCGGATTTGGCAACCGTGCTGAGTACGCCGGCCTGCTTGGTGCCGGTACTGGCCGCCCAGCGCAGCCCTCGGCCACCGGCCTCGGTGGCACCGCTCAGGTCGAGGAGGTAGAGGTCGCGGGCGAACTCCTGCATGCTGTAATCGCGAGCCTGCCCAGGTAACAGCGTTAGGACGCCGTATACGTCAACCAGCTTGACCACCGCGCCGCCGGATTTACCTTGCTTGGCCACGACCAGGTCGTAGGCCGCCGCTAGGCTGGCGAGGAAGGGCCCGGGCTTGAACCGGGGGCCGGCTTGCTGGGCCGTGTTGAGCAACTCGACCAGCACGCTCGGTCGCAGCCGGCGTTCACGACGGCGGTCGATCTCGACGGCGAGATCAGCGGGCAGCACCCGCACCAGGGAGGGGTAGCACAACAGCTGGCCATCCTCTTCGAAGATGCTCAGCCCGGCGTCGGCCGCGGCGGCGAGCAACTCCTTGGTGTATCCCCCGGAAGCCAGCCATTCGCCCTCGTCGATGTCGTAGGCCGACCTTGCCTCAGCGACCTGCTCGGCCAGTTCAGCAGCCAGAGACTCAGCCTGGGTCAGAGCCCGGCGAAGGTCGCGCACCTGTCCCGTGACCGCGCTGGTTCGGGCTTTCTTAAGCTCGCGTACGACAGTTGCGGCCGCCTTTGTCATGGCCTCGGCGTTGGTCTGCGCCGCTGCCAGTGCCGCCTCGAGCCTCAGCGCTTCGTCTTTCACATCCGCCCGCATCTGGCCGACCCTACCCAGTCGTCCGGAGTGCGGGCATGCCACACGATGGCCGTATCGCCTGTATCTTCGACGGAGAACAGCCGATGTATAGTGACACCATGCAGCGTACGCAGGTGTATCTCAGTATCGATGACGTGGAGCTGCTCGATCGCGCCTCCGCGCAGACCGGCGCCTCCCGTTCTGAACTCATCCGTCGTGCGATTCAGGATCGGTACGGGGACCGCGACTGGTCGGCGCGGCGATCGGCCCTGAGCGCGAGTGCGGGCGCCTGGCAGGACCGAGGGTTGACCGGCAAGCAGTACGTCGAAGCGATTCGGGGAGACCTGAACGAGCGACTCGACCGGCTCGTGTGGTCATGAGGCTGCTCGACACCAGCGTGGCAGTGGATCACCTCCGAGGACATCAGCCCGCAACTCGGCTCCTCGACGATCTGCTCGGCGCCCACGAGGCGCTGCTGGGGTCAGAACTCGTCCGTTTCGAGCTGCTCGCCGGAGCGCGCGCGGCTGACGAGTCTGCCGTGGAACGGTTCCTCGAGGCGGTCGATTGGATTCCCGTGACCGAGGCCGTCGCGCGTCAGGCTGCTACGTACGCCCGTGCGTACCGGGCCAGCCACTCGGGGATCGACGATGCGGATTACCTCATCGCCGCAACCGCAACGATCCTGGGCACGCCATTGCTCACCACCAATTTGCGCCACTTTCCGATGTTCGAGAATCTGGCCCGCCCGTATTGAGGACCCTCCGGCACCAAGTCGGTCAAGCGTGGCGCCCATGCTCAGGTTGGCCTCAGCCGGTGAACAGCCGTACGGCCAGGAACCCGAGACTCAGCCCGATCGCCATGGCCGCGACGAAGGCGACCGTCGACAGCAGGCGCTTGGTCAGCAGGCTCATT
>JACCQS010000324.1 GCA_013814015.1 Geodermatophilaceae bacterium
CTCGTGGCGGGGCTCGACGAGTACGTCGAGATTTCTCCAGAACAGGCCCGAGCCCAGTGGCGGTCAATCGCAGCCGCTCGGCGGTCGCCGCATCGGGCACGCTGAGAACATGCTCACCGGTCGCGACGAGCTGCTGGGCCAGCAAGTAGCCCATGCCGTCGGCGCCCTCGATGGCCCACAGCCGTGTCGGGAACGGCTCGGCCCACGCCAACAACTGGTCGACCTGCGTCCGCGTGGCTCGGACCTTCTTGCGGGCCAGCTCGTCCTCGGTCGTGCTGATCGCCACGGCCGTATGCGACGCCTTGTGCGGGTCGACACCGATGATCACCTGCATGCGTTCTCCTGTCTGTCGGATGGTGGAACCGCGACGGGCACTCCTGCTTGGGTTGGATGCGAGTCCTCTCTCGAGCCACGCCACGGCGAAGCCCCGACCGAGTCGCTCTTCGTTCGAAAGCCAGACCCCGCAGGGGGCCGGCAGGCACTTTGTGAGCTACCTCGACCAGGATCTCTCGAACGCTACGAACCGTTCGCAACGCCCGCCGACATTCTCAAGCAGGCACTTTCGGTGACACGCAAGGCAGCAGTTTCGTTGCGAGAAATGGGATGGACTCCCGGATCTGGGCTGGTCCCGAGATCGGCTCGTGGGGCGTAGATCGGGAATGTGCACTCCGCGGCCCCGCTCAATCGAGGCGCTCTACGAACCCCCAGGCGTGGCCTTCGGGGTCCTTGACGGTGATTTCGCGAACGCCATGATCCCGAGTGCGTGGCGGATCGACGTCAACTCCCGCAGCGGTAACTCGCTCGTAGACAGCGTCCACATCGTCAACCAGGAAGCCAACCCAGGAGCCGAGGCCACCCGTCCTGTCCTTCCAGTCGGGTATTGGGCCGTCCAGCCAAACCTCGCTGTTGCCGGCGATCAGCTCCACGTTGCGTACCACGCCGTCATCGCCGGGCCACCGCTCGCGCTCGTCGAAGCCGAGCACCTCGACGCACCAATCGGCGACGGTGCCTGCGTCGGCGCAGAACACGTACGGGATCGCGCCCTGGATCGCCGTTGGCTCTGCCATCCGACGATTCTCACACGGCTACTGGCCTCGTGCGGATGCTCGACGTGGCAGCGAGTCGGAAACAGATCCTCGGCATCCTCAACTCCCTACCAGAGGTCGAGCTCCAGTCCGGGGGCGAACGAGATCAGCACCTCGGCGCCTCGGTTCGCAACAAGCGCTTCGCCTGGTATCTCGATGATCACCACGGCGACGGTATCGTCGCCGCCACCTGCAAAGCACCTGCCGGCGTCAACGAAACCATGCCCACCCAGGCCCTCCCGAGTTTCTCGGCGGCGTCGATGGTCGTGCCACAGCCGCAGAACGGGTCGAGGACGACGTCGCCTTCGTTCGAGCTCGTGGCGATGACCCGCTCCAACAGGGCCATTTTCGGAGGGTCTCCTTTCTACGGTGAGCTCGCCTGGCGCAGCCGCTGGGCGAGGAACGATGCCCGCATCAACTCCGTGCGGGGTGCCGCATCGTCGAGGACGATGCCCTCGATCTCGACCATCACGTCGAGGAAGTTCATGGTCGTGCCGCCGCTGAGCGGCACGACGGCCTCGTGGGAGACCGCGCCCGAGGCGAAGTGCAACCACCCGGCCAGGAGGTCAGCGGTGGCCACGGCACGCTTGTCGTTCCCCGACGGCGAGAGCACGGCGTCGGCGTCGGCCGCCGTGGCCAGAATGGTGTGCTCGGAGAACACCCCGGATACGAAGTTCACGATATCGAGGTAGCCCTCGAGGCTTGCGGCATCGACCTGCGGGTTGCCGTCACCGGAGTACTGGTGTTTCCAGTAACCGTTGCCGAAAGTGCCGTCGGCGTCACCCACCACCACCTTTGCCGCGTCGTCCCCGTCGCTGCCGCCATCGTCGTCGGTGACGGTGACGGTGACGGTGACGGTGACGCCGATCGTCGCCACGCCCGGCGTGGCGAAGATGACGGTGGTCCCGTCACTGGCGAGGAAGGGGAAGATCCCGAGAGGGCTCGGGAACGGGTCGGGCCCCACTCCGTCGTTGAAGGAGGTGGTGGTGGTGGTCTGGCCCGAGGCCCACGCGAAGGTCAGGTCGTCGGAGCCGGGATCGGTGGCCGAGGCGGCGTGGTCCTGAGGCGTGTCGATCCGCCCGACGAAGGCGTCGCCGCCGGGGAACGAGACGGTGCCGGTGGGGTCGAGCGTGACGTCGGGCTCGAGGTTCGCCACCGCCACCGACACCGTGTCGGATCCGGACCCGCCGTCGTCGTCGGTGATGGTCACCGTCACCGTGAACGTGCCGTTGTCGCCGTACGCGTGGGAGGCGACCAGGTCGCCGGACCCGGCACCCTGGTCCAGGGCCGTCGGGTCGGGCCGTCCCGTCGCCCCAGTCGATCGCTGCCGTATGGGTGTCGAGGATCCCGGGATCGGTGAAGGTGGCCGTAACCGTCGCCGTACTGCCCTCGTCGATGGCGTCGCCCACTGCCGACACGCTCGGGTCCACGTTCTCCACGGTGACGGTGGTCGTGTCGCTGGCCGACAGCCCTCCCGGGTCGGTCACGGTCAGGGTGAGATCGTCCACGGTGTCGTCGACACCGGAGTACACCGGCGTGGGCGACGTGGCGTCGTCAAGGTTGGCCGTCGGAGTCCAGGAGTAGCTCAGCGTGTCGCCGTCGGGGTCGGTGGACCCGGTGCCGTCCAGCACGACCGTGTCCTCTTCGGCCACGACGTAGGGCCCGCCGGCATCGGCGACCGGGGGCCGGTTGACCGCCTCCCGGGCTTCCTGTTTGATCTGCTCCGACAGCTCGAAGGTGAGCTCCTCGTGGGGCAGTGGGCCGGGTGATCCGGCATCGGGCGACATGGCCGCCCGGTACTTGATGTTCTGCCAGTCGTCGAAGCCGGTCAGGGCGTTCGGCTGAGAGAAGCCCACGGCCCGGTCCTGCTCGTCGTCGCCGGCTGACGCCGTGTTGCAGGTGCGGTCGGGTCCCGTGGTGACGGCGCCGCCCTGGACCACGTCGTCTCCCCCCGGGGCGGTGTCGAGCACGTCGTCGTCGCCGTCGGTGACGCAGACCCGGTCGCCGTTGATGTCTACGTTGACGCCGCTTTCGAAGGGCGGCAGGCCGCTGCTGTCCCAGTCCCAATCCAGCCCCAGGCGGCCATCGCCGGCCCGGGTGGTGCGGCCCGGGTCGACCCAGTAGATCGCCGCGTTTCCGTCACTGACCCCGTTCGTCTCGTTCAGGTTGGTCTCGTCGAGGTCGGGAAGGGCCGATCCCGAGTAGCCGATGGTCGAATTGTCCACCAGCAGGTCGGGGTCGAAGCCGGTGGCGCCCCAGGCATCCCAGTCAGGAGTTTCGCGCCCGTGGTCGGTTCTCTTCGCGTGCGTCGGACTCCTAGCGAGCACCGTCGTCACCGCTGCGCCCGCCGCTGCCGTCGACATGGTCGACGTGACGGTGACGATCATCAAGTTCGAAGTCCTCGACGACCCGGACCCGGCGCCGTTCCAAGGTGACGGCGACTTCTTCGGTCGCGTCCGAATCGGCTCCAACCCGTTCCAGGACAACGAGTCCGACCAGATCGAGTCCAACGGCGCCTTTTTGCCGTACTGGACCTTCACCAACACCGTGGACCGCGACGCCATGCCGTCCACGACCGTGACCATCCAGATCCTCGACGACGACACCGGCTTGGCGGCGCCTGACGACCTCATCGACCTCGACCCCATCGACAACGACCTCGACCTGGCCCTGTCGCTCGATCTCGACACGGGGTTCTGGACCGGCGACGTCCCGCAGAACACCGGCTTCAGCGAGGGGGATGGCGACACCGAGCACGCCGGCGTCTTCGAAGGCGGCGAGCGAGGTCGGATCTGGTTCGACATCTCGCTCAGCTCCACCGGCGACATCGACGGCGACGGCATCCCCGACGGTGTCGAGCGCTTCGGCATCCGCGACGCCGGAGGCAACGTCACCACCGACATGGCCGCGTTGGGCGCCGATCCCTGCCGATCGACCGTCGCCATCGAGATCGACCACCTCGTCGCCCCCGACCACGATCACCGACCGGACCCGGCGGCATTGCAAGAGGCCGTCGACGCCTTTGGCGACGCACCGGTGGCAGCGGTGACCGACTGCCCCTACGCCGGCTTTCCGGCCGAGCCGTCCGGCGTGAACCTGGTGATCGATGACGACGACGCCATCGACGTCACCGCCGCCGTCGACGAAGCCGACTTCGGCATCGCCCAGCTCGACGCCCAGCGGGAGTCCGACTTCGACCCCGACCGGGAGCCCTACTTCTTCTACAACGTCTGGGCCCACACCATCGACGGCTCCTCGAGCTCAGGCGTGTGCTGCTCGACGAAGAAGGGCTTCATGGTGACGCTCGGGAACTGGAGCGGGCAGAACGGCACGGTCCGCGACCAGTCGGGAACGCTCATCCACGAGCTCGGCCACACCCTCGGATTGGGCCACGGCGGTGGCGACGGCGTGAACTTCAAGCCCAACTACCTGAGCGTCATGAACTATCGCTACCAGACCATAGGCATCCCGGAGATGCCTGAACCCCATCCGTTCCCCTCCCTGATTGCCGCAGCGTCGCTTCCACGCGCGAGACTGTCTGATCTTGCACCGGTCTCTTTGTCATGTCAAGCACCTTTTGTCCGTATGAGCGCCTCCCCCGGGCTGGCCGTTCGACGGAGGGTGGCGGTGGCGGGTCTGGGCGTGGCGATGGCGCTCGTCGGCGCGTGCGACGACGTTGGCTCCGACCCGCCCGACCCGGCTCCCTCTGACGGAGCGTCTGACGGGGGGCGGGAGCGTCCGCCCTCGCCGCTGCCCGAGGCGATCGCACCGCGCGTCCAGCTCTTGCACGTCGAATGCCGGGCTGGCGACCTCGACGCCTGCCGGGAGCTTGCCGTCATCGCTCCATCCGGGTCGGTCGAGCAGCGCTTCGGCGCCACGTGCGGGAATCGGGAGGCTGCGGACGCCTGCGGGCGGCTGTGACCTCCCATCTGGCACCGGCGTGGGCATTCGTCAAGGCCCAGGCGGCGACATCGGGATCGATCGGGTCGGTGTGCTGGCCGGCGAATCGACCCCACGAGGACGTGCCGGCGAGGCGCTGCCCACCTCCACGGGAACGCGCTGCGGTCCGCTACCAGCCGCGAACGGCGCTGAACAGCTCGAGGCACGCGTCGATCACGTAGCTAACCTAAAGCACACCCGCTGGGCCTTGGTGAAGGATCCCAACGACCTCAGCGACGCCCAGCTCGACTTGCTCCACACGCTGCGCCGAGAGCGGTCTGTTCTCTACCGCTGGCAACTCAAAGAGGCCCTGCGCGACCTGTTCCGCCTCGCTGATCCCGCCGACGCACCTGCCCATCTTCGAGTGGTGGCTGGCCTGGGCTTGCCGGTGCCGCATCCCCGCCTTCGTCACCTTCTCCAGGACCGTGCGAGCCAACCGGGAGCGCATCCTCGCTGCCGTCGAGCTCGGCCTGTCGAACTCGAAGCTCGAGGGGCTCAACCGCAAGATCCGCTTGATCAACCACCGCGGCTACGGCCACCACTCAGCAGCCGCCTTGATCGCCATCATCTACCTCTGTTGCGGAGACATCACCGTCGACCTGCCCTTCGGGGTCTCCTGGGTAACGGCGCCAAAACGGGCTCTCCTGCCGGTTGAGTGGGTCATTTCGCGGGCCGCCCGGGGAGACCGGGGCGGTAGCCGCCGAGTGAGAGCAGGGCCAGAGCGATCAGCGCTTCGGGTGACTTGAAGCCGTAGGCCATGCGGGTGAGCACTCGG
>JACCQS010000332.1 GCA_013814015.1 Geodermatophilaceae bacterium
CTGTTCGAATCGCGGGCCATCGTGGCCGCCGAGGTGGCCGGGCTGCTCGCCGAACAGCGCGCTGACGAAGTGGCTCCGCTGATCTCCGCGCTGCGCGGCCGGGCTCAGGACGTCGTCGACAGTGAGCTGCGCCGGGTCGCCGGGCGGCTGCCGACGCTGGATCCCACCCAGCTCGACGCCGTGGACAACGCACTGCGCCGGGTCGCCGACAAACTGCTGCACCAACCGACCGTCCGGATCAAGGAACTGGTCGCCGGACCGGCCGGAGCGTCCTACACCCCGGTACTACGGGCGCTGCTCGGCCTGGACGCCGAGGCGATCGACCTCGCCCAGGCGCTGTCGGTGGATGCATCCTTGCCCGACACCGATCGGCCGGAATCACTGTCGGCGATCCTGCAGGAGTACCGGTCATGACTTCTTCCCGTCAGGCCGTGATCCGGCTCGGTACCCGGCCCAGCCGGCTGGCAAAGATCCAGGCCAACCTGGTCGCCGATGCGGTCCGCAGCGCCGGCGACCACGATGTCGTCCTGGTGGAGATCAGCACGCCGGGCGATGCCAGTACGGCACCGATCTCCGAGTTCTCGACGGTGGGAGTGTTCGTCTCCAGCCTGCGGGCGGCGCTGCTGCGGGGCGAGATCGACGTGGCCGTGCACTCGTACAAGGACCTGCCGACGGCCCCGCATCCCGGCCTGACCATCGCCGCCGTGCCCCTTCGCGAAGATCCTCGAGATGTGCTGGTGGCCAGAGATGGCAAGAACCTGCTCGAGCTGCCTCCCGGGTCGCGGGTCGGCACCGGGTCACCGCGGCGTACGGCCCAACTGAACGCACTGCAACTGGGATTGGACGTGGTCGGGATCCGCGGCAACGTCGACACCCGCCTGGCCGCTGTCGCATCGGGTGCGGTGGACGCGGTCGTCGTGGCCCGGGCGGGTCTGGCCCGGCTCGGCCGTCTCGACGAGGTGACCGAAACCCTCGATCCGATCCAGATCCTGCCCGCACCGGCCCAAGGCGCGCTAGCCGTGGAATGCCGGGCCGAGGACGCCGACCTGCTCGGCGTGCTCGGCGAACTCGATGACTACGGCTCCCGCGCAACGGTCGAGGCCGAGCGCAGTCTGCTTGCCACCCTGGAAGCAGGCTGCACGGCACCGGTGGGCGCAATGTGCGAGCTTGCCGAAGGCGAAGAGGGACCGGAGTTGTTCCTTCGCGCGAACGTCACCGCGGTCGACGGCAGTGCCGCCGTTCGATCTTCCGCTGTCAGATCCCAGGATCAGGCAGCCGAACTCGGTCGCCTACTGGCAGCCGAACTGCTCGACCTCGGTGCCGAGGAACTCCTCGGTCCCTCCCAAGCGACTGGCAACAGTGCAGCTGACATCAACGCAGTAGGAATGAGGAACAGGTAATGACTCGCGGGCGAAAGAACAACGGCCGCATCGTGATCGTCGGGGCCGGCCCCGGTGATGCCGATCTACTCACCGCTCGGGCAACCGCTGCGCTCAGTTCGGCAGACACCGTGCTGCACGACGCGGACGTCAGCACGGCAGTGGTCCAGCGGCTTGTGGAGGTTCGACCGGACCTCGAGCTGCATCCGGCGGTGGGCGACCCCGCAGAGGTTGCGAAGACGGCCGTCACCGCAGCCAAGGCCGGTCAGACCGTTGCCAGGCTGGTGGCTGGTGACCCGTTCACCAACGACGCGGTGGTCAAGGAGATCCTTGCCATCGCCCGTACCGTCGTGCCCTACGACGTGATCCCCGGGGTCGCGATCTGCACATCCGTACCCGCTTATGCCGGTGTCCCGCTTGGCTCCACGCATACCGCGGCTGACATGCGCTCCGGTGTCTCGGCGACCTCGCTGGCAACCAGCCCGATGCCGTTGGTGCTGCAGGCGACCGGCGAGATCGTCGCCGACACCGCCCGCGACCTGGTCGAGGCAGGCATGTCCGGGTCCACCCCGGCATGTGTCACGGTCGACGGCTCGTTGTCCAGTCAGTTCAGTCTCGTCGGCTCGCTCGACGAGCTTGCCGCCGGAGCCTGGCCCAGTACCCGTACCGGCCCGTTGGTCGTGACCGTCGGGTCCGAGGTCGACAAGCGTTCGCGGCTGTCCTGGTGGGAGAGCCGGCCGCTGTTCGGCTGGCGGGTGCTCGTCCCGCGGACCCGTGAGCAGGCCGGCGACATGAGCGAACGCCTGCGCTCCTACGGAGCGGTGCCGGTGGAGGTTCCGACGATCGCCGTCGAGCCGCCACGCACTCCGGCCCAGATGGATCGCGCGATCCGCGGTCTTGTCACCGGACGGTACGGCTGGATCGTGTTCACCTCGGTCAACGCCGTGCGTGCCGTACGCGAGAAGTTCGCCGAACTGGGTCTGGATGCGCGGGCTTTCGCCGGCGTCAAGGTTGCCTGTGTGGGCGAGATGACCGCCGAGGCGGTACGGGACTTCGGGATCACTCCGGAGTTGGTGCCCTCCGGTGACCAGTCCAGTCTTGGTCTGCTCGAGGACTTCCCGCCCTATGACGACGTTCTCGATCCGATCGACCGGGTGCTGTTGCCGCGAGCCGACATTGCCACCGAGACGCTGACCGCCGGCCTGCAGGAACGCGGCTGGGAGGTCGACGACGTGACGGCCTACCGGACGGTGCGAGCGGCCCCGCCACCGGCGTCCATCCGCGAGGCGATCAAGGGCGGCGGCTTCGACGCGGTGTGCTTCACCTCGTCTTCGACGGTTCGCAACCTGGTCGGGATCGCCGGTAAGCCCAACGGCCGCACGGTCGTGGCCTGCATCGGTCCGCAGACCGCAGCGACCGCAACCGAATTCGGCCTGCGCGTTGACGTCCGGCCAGACGTGGCGGGTGTGCTTCAGCTCGTCGACGCGCTGGCCGAGCATGCGTTGGCCGAGCGGGAGAACGGCGGCAGCGGCGACGGCGGCAGGGACAACGCCCCACCGCCGCGCAGCCGGGGCCGCTCAGCTTCGCGAGGTTGAGCCAGGGCGAGAAGAACCAGTGACTCCGAGACGAGCGGCCCCGCCAGCGCCTGGCTTCCCGGCTTGGCGCGGGCGCCGGCTGCGGGGTACGGCGGCGCTGCGCCGGTTGGTGGCTCAGACCAGCCTTGCGCCGTCGGACCTGGTCCTGCCGTTGTTCGTCAAGGAGGGGATCGATGAGGTCTGCGCGGTCACTTCCATGCCGGGGATCTACCAGCACACAGTGGATTCGTTGCGCAAAGCGGCGAACGAGGCGGTCGAATCCGGCGTAGGCGGCCTGTTGCTGTTCGGCATACCGTCGGTCAAGGACGGTTCGGGGTCGCAGGCTGACGCGGACGAGGGCATCGTCAACCGTGCCCTGCGCGCTCTGCGCTCGGACTTGGGCGACTCGACGGTCCTGATCGCTGACCTGTGCCTGTGCGAATACACCGACCACGGACACTGCGGTCTGCTCGGTTCGGACGAAGTGGTCGACAATGACGCCACCCTGGTCCGGTACGCGTCGGTCGCCGCCGCGCAGTCCGAGGCCGGGGCTCACATGATCGCGCCGAGCGGGATGATGGACGGCCAGGTCTCGGCGATCAGAGCCGCGCTCGACTCCGCCGATCGAGTGGACGTCGCGGTGCTCGCCTACGCAGTCAAGTACGCGTCGGCATTCTACGGTCCGTTCCGCGACGCAGCCGAGGGCGCACCACAATTCGGCGATCGGGCCGGCTACCAGATGGATCCGGCCAACAGCGACGAAGCTTTGCGAGAGGTCGCCCAAGATCTCGCCGAAGGGGCGGACGCGATCATCGTCAAGCCGGCCCTGCCCTACCTGGACATCGTCAGTCGGGTCGCCGACGCGGTGCACGTACCCGTTGCCGGGTACCAGGTCTCCGGGGAGTACGCGATGATCGAGGCGGCCGCCGAGCGGGGCTGGGTCGACCGGGATCGGGCGATTCTGGAGACTGTGACCGGGATTCGCCGGGCAGGTGCTGACATCGTGATCACCTACTGGGCCGCCGAACTGGCGCGTCGGCTTGCGAGACTGAGTCCGTGAGACGAGAGCGAGTGAGCATCGCGGCGAGGAACGAGCGAGGAGCGGAGCGAGCGGTGCGCGGAGCGCACGAGGCGGGGTGGCCGTGAGACGAGAGCGAGTGAGCATCGCAGCGAGGAACGAGCGAGGAGCGGAGCGAGCGAGGAGCGGAGCGCACGAGGCGGGGTGGCCGTGAGAAGTGAGCTGCGGATGAGTTACCCGGCTGCGGCGCCGGCCTCCGAAGCGGCATTCGTTCGAGCCCAGCAGGTCATACCAGGTGGGGTCAACTCGCCGGTAAGAGCGTTCGGTTCGGTGGGTGGCACACCGCGATTCATGGCGCATGCCAATGGCTCCCGGCTCACCGACGTGGACGGGCGCAGCTATGTCGACCTGGTCTGCTCGTGGGGCCCAATGATCCTCGGCCATGCCCATCCCGCGGTGGTCGACGCAGTGCGTACGGCGGCGGGTCGCGGATTGTCCTATGGCGCGCCGACCGAGGCCGAGGTCGAACTCGCCGAGGAGATCATCGCCCGGGTCGAGCCGGTGGAACAGGTTCGCTTGGTCAGTTCTGGCACCGAGGCCACGATGAGCGCGATCCGGGTGGCCCGCGGGGTGACCAACCGGTCGCTGGTCGTGAAGTTCGCCGGCTGTTACCACGGCCACGTCGATGCACTGCTGGCCGAAGCCGGCTCCGGCGTCGCCACCTTCGCCCTGCCAGATTCCGCCGGCGTGACGCCGGCTCAGGCAGCGGACACGATCGTGTTGCCCTACAACGACCTGCCGGCGATCGAAGCTGTCTTCGCTGAGCGCGGACCGGACATCGCAGCGGTGATCACCGAGGCCGCCCCCGCCAACATGGGAGTTGTGCCGCCGGTACCCGGGTTCAATGCGGATCTGCGCCGGGTCTGCTCGGCGTACGGAGCGCTGCTGATCAGCGACGAGGTGCTGACCGGATTCCGGGTCTCGGCTTCGGGCTGGTTCGGCCTGGATCCGGTCCCGGCCGACCTGTACACGTTCGGAAAGGTCATGGGCGGGGGGATGCCGGCCGCTGCCTTCGGCGGTCGCCGCGACGTCATGGCCGCGCTTGCCCCCCTCGGTCCGGTCTACCAGGCCGGGACGCTGTCCGGGAATCCGGTCGCCGTGGCGGCGGGACTGAGCACCCTGCGGCTGTGCGACGACGCACTCTACCGGCGGCTGGACGAGGTGGCTGCCACGATCCGGGGCGCTGCGCAGGCCGCGCTGTTCCAGGCCGGCGTGCCACACCGGGTGAATGCCGCCGGAAGCCTGTTCTCGATCTTCTTCGCCGATCACGGCCGGGCAGTGCGCAACTACGACGATGCCCGGGCGCAGGACACGTCCGCGTACGCCGCGTTCTTCCACGAGATGCTCGCGCACGGCGTTTACCTGCCACCGTCGGCTTTCGAAGCGTGGTTCGTCTCCGGTGCCCTGGACGACGCCGCTGTAAATCAGATCCTGGATGCATTGCCTCGCGCGGCTGCCGCCGCCCGCTCTGCAGGTCTGCGCCCATGAGCCGCACCGTGGTTCACGTCCTGCGTCACGGTGAGGTGCACAATCCGGACGGCATCCTCTACGGTCGGATCGAGGGCTTCGGACTGTCCGGGAGCGGTAACTCGATGGCCGCCACGATCGCTGAGCACGTTGCCGACTTCGACATCACCCACCTGGTCTCCAGCCCGCTGCAGCGTGCACGGGAGACCGCTTCGCCGATCGCCGAGCGACTCGGCTTGGCTGTGCATATCGACGAGCGGCTCCTCGAACCGACCAATGTCTTCGAGGGCACCAGGTTCGGAGTCGGCGACGGCGCGCTGAAGCGACCGGCCAACTGGAAACATCTGCGCAACCCGTTCCGGCCGTCGTGGGGTGAGCCGTACGCCGAGATCGCCGCCCGGATGCTGGCGGCGGTTCGAGATGCCCGTGCAGCGGCCGATGGCCATCAGGCGCTGTGTATCAGCCACCAGTTGGCGATCTGGACGCTGCGCCGGTTCTTGGAGGGCCGCCCGCTCTGGCACGATCCGCGCAAGCGCGAGTGTGGGCTGGCCAGTCTGACCTCGATCGCCTTCGAGGACGCCAGCTACGCCGGGCTGTCCTACACCGAGCCGGCCGGTGCCACCGATCCGCACGCGGTACCGGGGGCCTGACGTGCGAAGAGTGCTGTTGACCCTCGTCGCGATGCTCCTCACCGGGTGCACGACAGGGTCTGACGCCGTGGACGTGAGCAACGGTGGAGAGTTCCGCTTTGTCGCCGGTACTCCGGGCGGCGAGGTCATCGACGAGGGCGATCGGGCATCTGCGCCGCAATTCACTGGCGTCCTGCTCGACGGCTCGGACTTTGACTCATCCTCGCTGTCCGGCGACATCGTCGTGCTCAACTTCTGGGGTTCGTGGTGCGCGCCGTGCCGGCTGGAAACACCTGAGTTCCAAGAGGTCTACGACGAAGTCTCGGCCGACGGAGTCAGCTTCCTGGGGATCAATGTCAAGGACGATCGGCAACTGGCCCGAGCCTTCCTCGATGACAAGGGAATCACCTACCAGTCCGTGTTCGACCCGCGCGGTGAGGTTGCGCTCGCCTTCAGCGATTACCCGGCCAACGCCATCCCGTCCACGATCGTCCTGGACCGGGACGGGCGAGTAGCGGCGGTCTACGTCGCCGCGGTCGCCGGCGAAGAGCTGCGGCAAGTCCTGGACACCCTGCTGGCGCAATCATGATCGGGACAGGCATGCTCCTCGCCGCAGGTGAGGTGTCCGTGCAGGCTGCCGCCGTCGGCGACACGTTCAAGGACGCCGTTGCCGACGGCCCGCTGCTGGTCGCGATGGGTGTCAGCCTGCTCGTCGGGGCCATTAGCTTCTTCTCCCCCTGCGTGCTCCCGCTGGTGCCCGGTTACCTGTCCTACGTCGCCGGACTGGCCGGAACCCGCGAAGTCCCCGAAGCAGACGACGCCCCGTTGGCGGTTTCGACGGAAACCGCCAGGATCGGCGGGGCTGAGGGTCCCCTGCCGGCGGCGGCGGGGGTAGGGGCGAGCACCGCCGTACGGCCGGCTCCGCCGCGAGGACGGATGATTGCCGGTGCGCTGCTGTTCGTCCTCGGGTTCACGGTGGTATTCACCAGTTTCGGCGCGGCCTTCGGTGGCCTGGGCCGAGTGCTGCTCGAACACCAGCGGGTGATCACGATCGTGCTCGGTGCGGTGACCGTCGTGCTGGGCCTAGCCTTTCTGGGTTTGATTCCGTTGTTGTCCCGGCAATGGCGGTTTTCCCGGCTACCGCGGGCGGGCTTGGCCGGCGCGCCGTTGCTCGGAGTCGTCTTCGGTCTCGGCTGGACCCCGTGCCTGGGCCCGACGTTGGGTGCGATCAACAGCCTGGCCTTCACCGAAGCCTCGGCCGGTCGCGGCGCCTTGCTCGGGTTCACCTACTGCGTGGGGCTGGGCGTCCCGTTCGTGCTGACCGCCCTGGGCGCCGGTCGAGCGCTGCGCGTCAGTGACTTCGCCCGCCGGCACGCCGGCACCGTGATGAAGGTCGGCGGCGCCTTCCTGGTCCTGATCGGCGTCCTGCTGATCACTGGCGCGTGGGACTTGGCGATGAACTGGCTGCGCGCCTGGTTGGCCAACACCGGGCTGGACGGATCGGTCCTGTGAGCACGACGCGTTCATCCTCACTGTCAGACGTGCCCTACCTCGCTCTGCAGGGCACCACGGAGGGTGAGAGGCGCCCTACCTCACGGCCGGGCCGACCACCGATGCGCCTGCGGCTGGTCCGGGGCGCGCGGGGTTGGTGGCGCTGGCTGACCAGCATGCGTACGGCGCTGATGCTGCTCTTCCTGCTCGCCCTCGCGGCCGTACCGGGATCCCTGCTGCCCCAGCGGCCGCTGTCCCAGACCGCGGTCGCGCAGTACTTCGCCGACCATCCAACGCTGGCTCCGGTCCTGGACCGGCTCGGGCTCTTCGACGTGTTTGCCGCACCCTGGTTCGCGGCTATCTACCTGCTGCTGTTCATCTCCTTGATCGGGTGCCTCGTGCCGCGTACGTGGGGACACATCCGAGCCATCCGCTCCGAGCCACCAAAAGCCCCCAGCCGCCTGTCGCGGCTCCCGCGGCATGCCCAGCTGGCCACCGATCTCAGCGACGAGCGCGCACTCGATGTCGCCGAGGAGGAGCTGCGGGTCGCTCGCTACCGGGTCCTGCGAAGGGACGGGGCGCTGTCGGCGGAGAAGGGGTTGCTCAAGGAGAGCGGCAACATCGTGTTCCACCTCTCCCTGCTCGCCCTGCTGATCAGCCTGGCCGTCGGGAAGCTCTGGGGGTACGAGGGGAGCGTGCTGGTCCAGGAGGGACAGGGGTTCTGCAACACCTTCCAGCAGTACGACACCTACTCCGCTGGCCCGCTGATCGATGGTGCAGACCTGAGCCCGCTGTGTGTGAACCTGGAGGACTTCCAGGCGCGGTACGAGCCCAACCTCACGCCGGCCAGCTTCACCGGTGACATCACCTACAGCCGGACGCTGGATGGTCCGGACGAGCAGGCCACGATCGGTATCAACTCACCGCTGCGGGTGGACGGCACCCGGCTCTATCTCACCGGGCGTGGGTTCGCCCCGATCTTCTCGGTCACCCTGCCCGACGGTACGGAGCTGGCCGAGCTGTCTGCTCCATTTCTACCGCCCGACGCGAGCACCATGATTTCCAACGGCGTGCTGAAACTGCCCGACCTCGGTCCAGATCGCGACCAGCTTGCTGTGGAAGGGGTATTCCTTCCCACCGCGGTCGCTGCCGGGGGAGGGCTATGGACCTCCGTCGACCCGAGACCATTGGATCCGGCGGTGGCCATCGTCGTCTACGCAGGGTCGCTGGGGCTGGACAGTGGAATCCCGCAGAACGTGTTCACACTCGATCGGGATCGCATCGCCCGCGGACAACTCGAACGCGTCGGCTCGGCTAATCTGCGCCCGGGAGACTCCTTGGAGC
>JACCQS010000366.1 GCA_013814015.1 Geodermatophilaceae bacterium
AGCGACGGAAACCGACGCCGGCCGCGAACGCAGCGAGGAAGCCGTAGGCGCCGGCCACCTCGGTCAGGCCGTAGACGAGCAGCACGGCGGCGACCGCGATCCAGCCGTCCAGCGCATCGTTCATCAGCCGGCGGTCGCGCAACCACACGACGCCGGCAGCGATCGCGTACCCGCCTGCGGCGCCTAACACGACCCCGACGAGGATGGCGTAGGCGACGTCTGCGGCGAGCCACTGCCAGATCCAGTCAGATCCGCCCTGCGCCGCCACGAACGCGCCGAGGAACACGAACGGGAACGCCAGGCCGTCGTTGAGCCCAGCCTCTGCGGTCACCGCGAATCTCGGCTCGTGCTCGTCCTCCTCGCCCGGCGGACCGACGCCGACATCACCGGCGAGCACCGGATCGGTCGGCGCAAGGGCTGCGCCCAGGATGATTGCCGCGCCGAGCGAAAGGCCCATGACCTGCGTGCCGAACAACGCGACGGCTGCGATGGTCAGCGGCATCACGATCCCGAGCAGTCGGGCGACCGAGCCCCAACCGCGCGGATGGAGGGCGCGTTCGAGTCGTAGCCCGGTGCCGAAGAGCGCGACGATGACGGCGAACTCCGTCAGATGCTCGATCAGTGACGTGTCGCGCAACGGAGCGACCCATTGCACACCCAGCAGTTCGATGATCACCGCCCCGGTGAGCCCCAGTCCGAGGTAGATCAGGCTTGCCGAGAACGCCCGCTCACGCTGGTGGGAGAGCGCGCCGATCGCTGCGAACAAGGCGATGCCGGCGAACACCAGAGCTATGGCGTACGGATCGGCGAAGGAGAAACCACGGTCGGCGCCAAGCACGGTCACTACGGCAGGGTAGTTGCGGGCGTACACGGTCCAGAGCAGGACCGGGTGCAGTCGTTGCTATCCGAGGCCGAACACCTCCCGAAACAGCGCGTACCCGACGAAGGCGACGATGTCCAGGATCGTGTGCGCCACGATCAGCGGCGCGACCCGGCCGGTCCGGTGGAACCAGTAGCCGAAGATCAACCCCATCACGAAGTTGCCCAGGCCCGGGCCGATGCCCTGGTAGAGGTGGTAGGACCCGCGCAACGCCGCGCTGCTGAGGATGATCACGGGCGTCTGCCAGCCGAGGTCGCGGAGCCGGGTCATCAGGTAGCCGACCATGACGACCTCTTCGAGCAGGGCGTTCTGTACGGCGGCCAGGATCAGGACCGGGATCGTCCACCAGTACGCATCCAAGCCGCTTGCGACGACGTTGACGGTGACCCCGAGCGCGCGCCCGAGGAGGTACAGCCCGATCCCCGGTAGCCCGATCAATGCGGCCAGCGCCGCACCCGCACCAAGGTCTCGCCACGGCGACCGGCCATCGATACCGATGGCACGCAACGCATTCCGGCCCGACGCGGTCAGGAAGAACAACGCCAGCGCTACAGGTACGAGAGCGAACCCGATGCCGAGAAGCTGATAGGTCAGATCCAGGTACGGACGCGGGCTCTGAACCGGGTTGAGCGTCGCGGTCTGGTCGCGGAGGGGGCCGCGGGTGAACTTGTCGATCAGGCTGACAACCGAATACACCGCCGACTGCCCCAGCGAGAGCCCGAGAATCAGCCAGATCTCGACCGAAACGCGGCGCCGTCTCACTGGTCCGGCGTCCCGCTGGGCAGGGTTCCCGATGGGCGGATCGATTGGCTGCTGGGTCAGCGGCCGATCATCACCCTCCGGTCGCGGCCCGACCTCGATTCCCATCCCGACATGGTCCCCCGCTTATGTGTCCCCGCGGCCCCGACCGGGCCGCCTGAACTCACGCTCAAAGAATATTGAGCGTGCTGGCCGTACCGGGCGGTCTTCCCTCGAGTACCCCCAGCAGCGTCTGTGCGGGCACCCTCAGCGGCTCGGTCGTCCTGGTCAGCAGCAGGTCCGTGTCCAACTGGCCGTCCACGACTGTCGGGCCGAACGGGCTCCAGAACGCGCCGTCGGCCGTGATCGTCAACTCGGCCGGCAGGTCCTGCTCGGTGACCTCCACACCCATCCCGGCATCGGCGGCGCGGCCGCGGTTGATGATCGGCCGGACCACATGATCCTCGTCCGGGACTCCGAGGTCGCGGTGCAACGCGCAGAGCCGTCTCA
>JACCQS010000464.1 GCA_013814015.1 Geodermatophilaceae bacterium
GACGAGCTGTGGCTCCCGTACCAGGGTGAGGGCACGGTCTTCGGTGCCATCAATCGGGCGGATCTGGCCGGTTGTGGCTTGCAGTGGCCCAGCGATACGCCGCGTCGGGATGATCTGGAGGCCAATCTTGCCCCTTAGTACGCCAAAATCGCTTCACTCGTGCGCGAATCCGGACGGCTCGGATTCTTGCGGGATGCGTTGCTGCCGGAGTTGCTGTCGGGACGGCTGCGGGTGCCGGAGGCGCGGGAGGCGGTTGCCGAGGTCGTCGACATACAAGATTGATCCGAGCTGGCGTTGTCGCAGGCCGGCGTAGCATTTGACCAACGAGATGGTCATCCCGGGAGGTGCCATGGTTGCCGATCCAACCAGTGCCATCCTCGGCCGGAGCGTGAGCGTGGCCGAAGCCAAGGCGCACCTGTCCGAGCTGCTCACGGCTGTCGAGGCCGGCGAGGTCATCTCGATCACCCGACGGGGCAAAGCGGTCGCCACGCTCTCGTCGGCGGAGCGGCCCCGCAAGCCGATCGATCTCGATGAGCTGCGAGCGCTCACCGACGGGATGCAGTACTCCGAGGTGAGTGCGGTCGACGTCGTCCGTGAGATGCGCGACGCCGGCTACTGATGGCCGGCAGCTACCTCGATACCAACCTCGTGGTTGCCGCGCTCACCGCCGAGCCCTTCACCGAGACCGCGCAGCCCTACCTGTTGCCGACCGGTTCGACCGGTCCCGTCCTCTCCGACTGGACGGTGACCGAGTTCTCGGCTGCGCTGTCCATCAAGGTGCGCGTCGGCGCGCTGTCGGCCGTGGCACACGAGGCTGCGCTGGCCGGCTTCCGACGATATATACGCGACGCCTTCGAGTGCCTGCCGGTGACCCGCGCGGACTTCCATGTGGCCGCGGGTCTGGCAGACAAGGCATCGACCGGGCTGCGGGCCGGTGATGCGCTGCACCTCGCGGTGGCCTCCCTGGCTGGACTGGTCATCCACACCCTCGATCAATCGATGGCGGTGGCAGCCGAGGAGCTGGGCATCGACTGCCGGTTGGTGCGTCGGCCGTGACGGGGGCGCATCACCGAGGGCATCGTTGAGCAGGCGGCCCTGGACTACTTCCGCGAGCTGGGCTACCGCACGCTGCCCGGGCCCGTCCTTGCGCCGGACGGCAACACGCCGGAGCGATCCTCGTACGAGCAGGTCGTCCTACTCAGTCGCCTCAAGGACCCCGCCGGGCGGATCAATCCCGGCCTCGGCGTGGATGTGCTCGACCAGGCCATCACCCAGCTGCTGCGCGCCGAATCACAGAACCCGCTGGCCGAGAACGAGCGAGTGCACCGGTTGCTCACCCAGGGTGTACCCGTCGAACACCGGCTGGCCGACGGCTCAGTCCGTACCCTCAAGGGCGCGTGGAACCAGGTGCAGACCTACCGGCACGACATCCCATCGATCTTCACCCCCAACGCCGTCACCGTGATCTCGGACGGCACGACGGCAGCGATGGGCTCGTTCTCGGCCGGCTGGGAGCACTTCGCGCCGTGGAAGACCATCGACGGCAGGGAGGTGGTGACCAGCAAGCCGGCGCTGGAGGTGCTGGTCAGGGGCGTTTTCGACCAGGCTCGCTTCCTCGATCTGGTGCGCAACTTCGTTGTCTTCACCGATGAGCCGCAGGGCCTGGTGAAGCGGGTCGCCAAGTACCACCAGTACTGGGCGGTCAACGCTGCGGTCGCGTCGACGATCGAGGCATCCGGTCCGGACGGGGACCGCCGTGGAGGGGTGGTCTGGCACACCCAGGGGTCGGGCAAGTCGATCGAGATGCTCCTCTACGCCGCCAAGATCATGCGCTCGGCTGCGATGGGAAACCCCACCCTCGTCTTCATCACCGACCGCAACGACCTCGACGACCAGCTCTTCGGGGAGGTCTTCGCCCCGTCCCGGGTGCTGCCCGAGACTCCGAAGCGAGCCGAGGACCGAGCCGAGGTACGCCGACTGCTCAACGGGCCTCGGGCGGAATCCTGTTCGCCACCATCCAGAAGTTCGCTCCGGAGTCCAAGGGCGACATTGCGCGGTGCTCACCGACCGGCGCAATGTCGTAGTCGTTGCCGACGAGGCGCACCGTTCGCAGTACGGCTTTCGCGAAGGTCTGGCCAAGCACCTGCGCGATGCACTGCCCAATGCCACCTACCTCGGCTTCACCGGAACCCCGATCGAGTCCGGCGATCGGTCCACCGGAAGCGTGTTCGGTGACTACATCGACGTCTACGACCTGACTCGCGCCGTCGACGACGGAGCGACCGTGCGGATCTACTACGAGTCCCGGCTGGCCAAGGTGGCTCTCGACGCCGAGACGCACGAGGAGCTCGACGCGCTGGCCGAGCAGATCGTCGAGGGCGCCGACGAGCAGGAGGCCACGCGGGCAAAGTCCCGTTGGGCACGGCTGGAAGCCGTTGTCGGTGCGCAGGAGCGCCTGGACATCGTTGCCAGCGACATCGTCGAGCATTGGGAGCGGCGCCGGTCCGAGCTGGTCGGCAAGGCGATGATCGTGACGATGAGCCGCCGCATCGCCGTCGAGTTGTACCGCCAGATCGTCGAGCTCCGACCGGACTGGGACGACCCGGATCCGATGCGCGGCCGGATCAAGGTGGTCATGACCGGCTCGGCCGCCGACCCGCCCGGCTATCAACCCCACCTGCACAACCAGGACGTGCGCAAGCAGCTCAAGGCCCGCGCCAAGGACCCCGACGACTCACTGGAGATCGTCATCGTCCGGGACATGTGGCTGACCGGTTTCGACGCGCCGTCGCTACACACGATGTATATGGACAAGCCGATGCAGGGTGCCGGTCTGATGCAGGCGATCGCCCGGGTCAACCGGACCTTCAGGGACAAGCCGGGCGGACTGATCGTCGACTACATCGGGGTAGCCACCAACTTGCGTCAGGCCTTGGCCGAGTACTCACCCACCGACCGCGAGCAGGCCGGCGTGCCGATCGAGGAAATCGTCGCTGTCATGCTGGAAAAGCACGACGTCGTATCCGCGCTGCTGCACGGCTGCGCGTTCG
>JACCQS010000466.1 GCA_013814015.1 Geodermatophilaceae bacterium
GGGACCCTCGATACGAGCATTCCGGTCCTGATGTTCTGTATCGCCTTCGGCCTGTCGATGGACTACGAGGTCTTCCTGCTCTCTCGAATCAAGGAGGAGCATGACCGCACCGGTGACACTCGCGCAGCCGTGGCGGTGGGACTGCAGAAGACCGGTCGGATCATGACCGCGGCCGCCGGCGTACTGGCGGTCACCTTTCTCGCCTTCTCCACGTCGTCTGTCACCTTCATCAAGTTGATGGGCCTGGGTCTCACTCTCGCGATCCTGATGGACGCCACGCTCGTACGCGGGGTGCTCGTACCCGCCTTCATGAGGCTCGCGGGCGAGGCGAACTGGTGGGCACCGCCGTTCCTTCGCCGGCTGCACAACCGGATCGGCCTGTCTGAGGGACCAACCGAGCCCTCCCCCGACACCGCCCCAACGGCCGAGCGGGTCAACGCCTGAGGACCGCGAGGCGGCTAGGAGTCACGGGGGTTGGGGCGCGCACAAGCGGACCGGACGAGTCACCCCTCGCAGCCGGGGTCGCCGGGCAGCAGCGGGCGAAAGGCCATCCGAGCCGGGGGTTCGGTCCCGATCAGCCACGGGGTCAGCTCGGTTGCCTCCTGCAGCGCAGCGAGCAAGGGGGCAGCCTCCGGGCCGGCTATTTCCACGCAGCTGGTCAGATCGGTGCCGGCCACCGGCGGCGGCGCGGTGGCGATCGGCCAGATCCGGGGCTCCTGCTGGAGTTCGGGCTCCTCGACCGGTGGGGCCGCCTGCGCGCTCAGCCGGTAGGCAACCACATCGGTGGGCACGTACTGCTGGCTGTCGGCGCCCACCAGGCCTTGCGCGGTGTCGAGGAAACCCTGCAGCGCTTCGCGCGTGGCGATCTCGGAGTCGTTGAGTCCCAAGGTCGTTCCGTCGTCGAAGCCGAGCGCGTACGCCGAATGCGAGAACGTACGGCCGCCGGTCGTGAGTTCCAGGACGGTGTCGGGCATGTCGGTGACGCTGGGGGACCCGTACTCGATGGCCTCGCTGAGTAATCCGGCCTCGTCTGCGGCGGTCAGGAGTTCCTGAATCTGATCCTCGGAGATGGTCGACGTTTGCAGGGGATTGATTGCCGGCCCCGGATAGCTCATGTCCATGACACCGGCGACGATCACCGTGCCGTCGCCCAGCACCAGGACGTTAGGTGTGTTGCGCAGGTTGTATTCCAGCGGTACGTACCCGCCGAGAACTCGGACGGAGACCACGACGTCCTGCCCGCCGGTCGGATGCTCGTATGAGCCAGAACTCGGACCGCCGCCGCCTTCTGGCTCACCTTCGAAGATGCTCGAGCATCCGGTGAGAACCACACTGGCGAGAACGGCGCTGAGGCCAAGAAGGCTGCGCCGGACGGACAGCTCTCTGCTGCGGCCGGTAAGGGTCATGAGGTAGAGACGCCCGTAGTCCGACGGAGGTTGCATTAGTTCCATCAGCCCGAAGCACCAGCCACCGAAGAGGTGGGCGCAATCCCTGCCGTGACCGACGTACGGGTGGACCTGGCCAGCGGAGTCCTGACGGTGACGGCGACCGAACCGGTCGACAGGGCGGCTGTCGAAGCCGCTGTCGACGAGGCCGGATACACGCTGGCCGGCTGATCGGTGAGCGGCGCGAGAAAACCGCGACCATGGGTAGCGGTGCGGACAGACCGGCCATAGCGTTCTGAGCCGTGACCGTTTCGAGATCTGGAGCCGACTCGTCCACTCCGACGACGGTCATCGTGATGGGCGTCTCCGGAGCGGGGAAGTCCGAGATAGCCCGCGCACTGGCCGAATCCACCGGTTGGACCATGGCCGAGGGGGACGAGTTCCATCCCGCAGCCAATGTGGAAAAGATGCGGTCGGGCCAACCACTCGACGACGAGGACCGCTGGCCCTGGCTACATTCCATCGCCGACTGGATCGGCAAGCAGGAACAGGCCGGGCTCAGTAGCGTGGTCACCTGCTCTGCGCTCAAGCGCAGCTACCGAGAACTGCTGCGCGACGGGCACCCTTCTGTGCGCTTCTGCCAACTCGACGCTTCGGCCGCCACCTTGCAGGCCCGAGTAGAAGGACGGCGCGATCACTACATGCCGGGCGCATTGCTGCACAGCCAGCTCAGGACATTGCAATCGCTGGAGGCCGACGAGCCCGGCGGGCGAGTGAGCACCGAAGGTGACGTCCCGCAGGTGTTGCGCCGAGTGCTGCAGCTGCTGGCCGAGGGGAAAGCTGCCATCTTGGTTGTCGGACTGCTCTTCGTCCTGAGCCTCAATGTGATTCTCTAGCAGCCTCTTTCGACCCTTTGCCAACGGGTGGCTTGGTCCGCGGGCCGTCGGCTGCCGGCGACGTGTCAGCGGTGTCCTCGGGATCCTGGTCCAGCCGTTCTCGTGCGTAGCGCCAGGTGATCGCGATCAGCGCCGCGATCGGAACAGCCAGGAAAGCGCCGGTTATCCCGGCCAGACTGCCGCCCGCGATCACGGCGAGAATCACGACCGCCGCATGCAGCTGCAGGCTCCTGCCCTGCAGGATCGGAGCGAACACATTTCCCTCGAGCTGCTGCACCACGATGATGATCGCCAGCACGATCAGCGCCGCGACGAAGCCCTCGCTGACCAGGGCAACGAGCACGGCGACGCCACCGGCCACGAACGCACCGATGATCGGAATGAAGGCGCCGACGAAGGTCAGTACCGCCAACGGCAGCACGAGTGGGACGCCGACCAGCAACAACCCGACACCGATGAAGACCGCATCGATCAGTCCGACGATGACCTGGGTGTTCATGAAGCGCGCCAGGCTTGCGTAGTAGCGCTTGCCGAGTTCGGCGACGTGCGGTGCGGCCCGGGTCCCGGACTGGCGCCCGATCCAGGGCAGAAAACGTGGCCCGTCCTTGAGGTAGAAGAAGACCAGCGTGAGAACCAGGACCAGGGTGATCAGCGCGTTGCCAAGGGTGCTGATCCCGCCGAGAACGATGCCGACGATGTCACCGGCACTCTCCTGAAGCCGGGCCAGCCCCTCGTCGAGGGCCGCCCCGACCTGGTCGTCACCGAGGTTCAGCGGTGGCCCGGCCAACCATTCCTGCACCGACGCGATCCCACCGGTCACCCCGTCGGTGACGTCCTCGGCCTGGGCAGCCACCGGTACGACGATCACGGCGCCGACACCGAAGACCAAGGCCAGGAACGCCACGACGACGACGATGGAGGCCAGCGCCGGAGGCCACTTGTGGGCCCGGAGGAACCGTGCGGCCGGCCAGAGCAGGGTCGTGACGAACAGGGCCAGCACGACCGGAAGTACGACGAACCACACCATGCCCAACAGGTAGCCGACGAGCCAGACCGCCGCCACGACGACCAGCAGCCGCCCGGACACCCCGGCCACGGCTGACAACGCCGTACGCACCCTGCCCGAACGCCGGCTCGGAGCGTTCAGAACGGCATCACCCACTCATCCTGTCCTAGTCCCGGCGCAGGTCACACACCATCAGCCAGTTTCGTGCTCGACAGCGCCGCAATGCGTCGCTGCGGCAGTACTGTCCCGCCATGCCCGACGCCGCCAGCGACTCGAGGGCGATGAATCGCAGGGTCGATGAACTCGGAGATCTATTGCGGCGCTCGACTGCCTTGCACGGGCTCTACGCCGCTGTCGGACTACTGGTAGGTCTCGCCCTGCCGCTCGCAGAGATCCGGTTCAACCAGGACGAGGTCCCGGAGCGCTACACAGCTCTCGGCCTCGTCTTCTCCCTGAACTCCGACTACGACGTCGAGCACTCCACCCTGGTCGTCATCAGCGCTGGAACCCTCACGATCACGACGCTCACCGCGATGGTCGCATCCCTCGTCGCCGCCCTGCGCCAGGACCGTAAGGCTGCCACCGTTGCGCTGTCTGCCTGCGCACTGTTGCCGATCTTCCTGATCACGGCGAACGTTGTTTTTGGGGTCACCGACATCGACAGCGGCTCCGATGACGACCCGCTGGAGGGTTGGTCCATCGGCTGTTGGGTGCTCCTGCTCGTGGGACTGGCCGGTTGCTGGATTGCCGCCTACCTGCGAGACCAGTTCGACCGCTGAGCTGGCAACCGCTTCTCGCCATTATGCGCACAACGGTGAATTTCTGAGCCTTGCAAGAGAGGGGTACGGCATGGAGTACGTCCGGCTGGGTACGACCGGTCTGCAGGTTTCCCGGATCTGCTTGGGGTGCATGAGCTTCGGCGATCCCGAGCGAGGCCAGCACCCATGGAGCCTGCCGGAAGAGCAGAGCCGGCCGTTCATCGAGAAGGCGTTGGCTTCCGGGATCTCCTTCTTCGACACGGCGAATGCCTACTCCGATGGGAGCAGCGAGGAGATCGTCGGTCGGGCGCTCAACGACTTCGCCCGCCGCGAGGACGTGGTCCTGGCCACCAAGGTGTTCATGCCGATGCGGCCGGGGACCAACGGCGGCGGGCTCTCCCGGAAGGCGATCCTGCACGAGATCGACGCCAGCCTGGAGCGGCTGGGCACCGCCTATGTCGACCTCTATCAGATCCACCGCTGGGACCCGAACACGCCGATCGAGGAGACCCTCGAGGCACTCGACGAGGTGGTCCGGTCCGGGCGAGCCCGCTATCTGGGCGCCTCCTCGATGTGGGCCTGGCAGTTCAGCAAGGCCCTCTACACCGCTGGTGAGCACGGCTGGGCACGGTTCGTGTCGATGCAGGACCAGTACAACCTGCTCGACCGTGAGGAGGAACGCGAGATGCTGCCGCTGTGTGCCGACCAGGGCATCGGCGTGATCCCGTGGAGCCCGCTGGCGCGCGGCCGGCTGACTCGCGACTGGGACGAGGACACGAACCGGTCGGGCAGCGACCAGGTCCTGGCCAGGCTGTACGGGGCCGAGGGCGACCGCGAGATCGTGTCCCGGGTCGCCGAGATCGCCGGCGCACATGACGTGTCGCGGGCGCAGGTGGCGCTGGCGTGGGTGATGGCCAACCCGGTGATCACAGCGCCGATCGTCGGAGTGACCAAGGATCAACATCTCGACGACGCGGTCGCAGCGGTCGAACTGCGACTGACCGCGGAGGAGATCACCCGGCTCGAGGAGCCCTATACACCGCGTACGCCGGGCGGCTTCTCCTGACCTGACCGCGTTGACCGGCCGCACTGGCCGTTTACGTCATAACCGCCAGGAGGGGGTGGCGGTTTACGTCATAACCGCCAGGAAAGGGTTGACATATTCCTATATGGATATATGTTGGCCAGGTGCCCAGAGCAACCACCACCTCAGATGCTTTCAACGCCGTCGCGGAACCGCGTCGGCGGGAAATCCTCGAGGTGTTGGGCTCCGATGAACTCTCCGTCGGAGAACTCGTGGCGCGGCTCGGGCTCGGGCAACCGCAGGTGTCCAAGCACCTCCAGGTGTTGCGGCAAGTGGATCTCGTCCGCAGCCGCAGCCTCGGACGCCAGCGGATGTACCGGATCAACGGTCCGGCGCTCAAACCGGTCCACGACTGGGTGACCGGGTTCGAGCAGACCTGGACCGACCGACTCGACCGACTCGAGCGATTCCTGGAAGACAACCAGCCCGACAGCGAAATCCAACCTGAGGAGCAATCATGAACACCATGACCCGGCACGGCGGTGCCACCGTCACGACCCCCTCCGACCGCGAGATCTTGATCACCCGGACTTTCGATGCCCCTGCGGCTCGGGTCTTCGACGCCTGGACCACTCCCGAGCACGTACGTCAGTGGTGGGGGTCGGACGACGCACCCATGGTCGAGTGCGACATCGACCTGCGAGTCGGCGGCGCCTGGCGGTACGTCACTCGCGGTACCGACGGCACCGAGTTCGCTTGGCACGGGACCTACCGCGAGGTCGAGCGGCCCGGACGGCTGGTGTCGACCGAGGTGTTCGAGGGTTTCCCTGACGCCGAGGCGGTCAACACGGCAACGCTGACCGAGGATGACGGCACGACGACGCTCACGGTCACCGTGCTGCACTCCAGCAAGGAGAACCGCGACGGTCACCTGAACTCCGGGATGGAAGCCGGCATGCAGGTCGTCCTCGACCGCCTGGAGGACCTGGTCAGGTCCTGATCGCACCTACGCTGGACACGTTCGATTCAGGGCCGCCCCGAGTCGAAAGATTCGATTCAGGGCCGCCCTGATTCGGCGCTGGTCTCAGCTTGGGAGCGCTTGGAAAAGCGGGAGGGCTTGGCGGTCACGATCTTCGGGGGGTAGTACTCGAGCAGCGCATTGTTGAACTGCGCCCCCAGCACGATCGCCAGCGAGGCGAGGTAATAGAAGATCAGAAATGTGATGGGCGTCGTGAGTGCGCCGTAGGTGAGCCCGTTGGAATAGGCGTAGGTCAGGTACAGCCGCAGGCCCAGGCTGGCGATCAGGAAAAGACCGGCTGCGAGCAGGGCACCGGGAAGTCCGCGCCGCCAAGCGTGCCGGTGTTTGGGAGCGACCTTGTACAACGTGGCCAGCAGCACGATCAGGACTACGGCCAGCGCGGGGTAGTAGGTGAAGGACACCACGGATTCGACCTCGTCGCGGATGCCGCTCGGGAACAGCCGCGGCAACAGGTCCGGACCGATCGCGATGAGCGGCAGCAGCAGGATTCCGGCGAACAACGCGATCATGTAGAGGCCAAGGGCGAAGAACCGTTCGCGTACGGGGTGACGGACCTCGTGCTGGCCGTACGCGATCGTGATCGCCTCGACAAAGGCCGACATGGCCGACGACCCGGCCCAGAAGCTGATCAGCAGGCCGATCGAGATGACCCCGCCCTTGGTGGAGTCCAGGATGGTGCTCACTGTCTCGCCTAGCAGATCGTCGGCGACCTCTGTGCTGAAGATGGTGCGCAGCAACCGATCCAGTTGATCCTCGACGGTGACGATCGTCTCGGGTCCGAACAGTTCCGCGAGCGGACCGACCAGCCCAAGAAGGGCGAGTAGCAGCGGGGCGGTGGACATCGCCGACCAGAAGGCGGCCTGCGAGCTGATCCCGAACAGTGAGTCGTCCCACGCCTTGGACAGCGTCCGTCCGGCGACCTTGCGCCACCGCTTGACGACCGGTCCGTCAGCGGTCGGGTCCGGACCGCCGCCGTGCCGATGCCATGGGACGGTGGTACGGCTCGGCGCGACCCCGTCCGGAGCGGTGTCGGCGGTCACGGATCAAGCATGCCTGACGGCGTAATGGATCGCTGAGTGCGCGGCCCCCTTCGGCTAGTCGCCGCTTCCGTACGGGCGGGTGATGATCTCGAGCAGGTGACCGCTGGGTTCCTCCCAATACAGGCCACGGCCACCGTCATGGGTGTTGACCTGGCCCGGCTCGCTCTTGTGCGGGTCGGCCCAGTACGGCAGGCCGCGGTCGCGGATCCGAGCGAAGATCTCGTCGAACTCGGGCTCGTCCACCAGAAACGCGTAGTGCTGGGTATGTACGCCGCCTGGATTGTCGAGATAGTCGAGGGACACGTCGTTGTCGACCTGGACGACGAGAAACGGGCCGTACGGCGTCGGCGCTGCCAGGCCGAGGATGTCGCACAGAAAGCTGGCTGACTCGCGCTTGTCCTTGACGTTCACGATCGTGTGGTTGAGCTGAACGCTCAT
>JACCQS010000487.1 GCA_013814015.1 Geodermatophilaceae bacterium
CCGACGAGGTCGTCACCGGCACCGTGATCGAGGTCGTCAAGGGTGGACTCATCCTGGACATCGGGCTACGCGGGTTCCTGCCGGCCTCGCTGGTCGAGATGCGCCGGGTCCGCGACCTGCAGCCCTATGTCGGACGCGAACTCGAAGCGAAGATCATCGAGCTGGACAAGAACAGAAACAACGTCGTGCTGTCCCGTCGGCAATGGCTGGAGCAGACCCAGTCCGAGGTCCGCAGCGAGTTCCTGAACAAGTTGGCCAAGGGCCAGGTCCGGACCGGACAGGTCTCCTCGATCGTCAACTTCGGCGCATTCGTCGACCTCGGCGGCGTCGACGGCCTGGTGCACGTCTCCGAGCTGTCCTGGAAGCACATCGACCACCCGAGCGAGGTCGTCGAGGTCGGTCAGGACGTCACCGTCGAAGTCCTCGACATCGACCTTGACCGCGAGCGGGTGTCCTTGTCGCTCAAGGCAACCCAGGAAGACCCGTGGCGCCAGTTCGCCCGTACCCACCAGATCAGTCAGGTCGTTCCCGGCAAGGTCACCAAGCTTGTGCCCTTCGGTGCGTTCGTTCGCGTGGAGGAAGGCATCGAGGGCTTGGTGCACATCTCCGAACTCGCCGAGCGGCATGTGGAGATTCCGGAGCAGGTCGTCCAGGTCGGTGACGAGATCCTGGTCAAGGTCATCGACATCGACCTCGAGCGCCGGCGGATCTCGTTGTCCCTCAAGCAGGCCAACGAAGGGACGATCGGCGAGGCCGCGAGCTTCGACCCGTCGGCCTACGGCATGGCCGCCAGCTATGACGACCAGGGCAATTACATCTACCCGGAGGGCTTCGATCCCGACACCGGGGAGTGGAAGGAAGGCTTCGACACCCAGCGCGAGGAGTGGGAACGGCAGTACGCCGAGGCCCAGGAGCGCTACGAAGCCCACCGCAAGCAGGTCGACGACGCCAAGGCCGCCGACGCCGACGCGGCCGCATCTCCGGACACCAGCTACTCCAGCGATGGAGCCGCTCCGGAAGAGCCCAGCACCAACGGAGGCGGCACCTTGGCCAGCGACGAGGCCCTCGCTGCTCTGCGCGAGAAGCTCGCCGGAGGCTGATCTGCGCGCCGCGGCCGCTATCGCCGTGGTCGGCCTGTTCCTGGCCGGCTGCGCAGCGGATGCGGAGTCCGGCGATCGGCCCGACAGCCCGGCGAGTACGGCCGCGTCCGGCGGCACCACCACGTCCCAGCCGACGGCCTCGGTTCCGTTCGTCCTTCCGGAGACCTGCTCGGCGTTGCTGAGCCTGGACGCCATCGACGCGGGGCTCGGCGTACGGATCACCGGTACGACGAACTATGTCGTGGGTGTCCCTGAGCCGGGCATTGGCCGTACCGGACGGGTGACCTGCTCGTACGGCGTGATACCGAACGCGGACGGTAGCTCCAGCGCGCCGTTGGTGCAGGCCTCGGTGTTCACCTACGACACGGTCGAGTCAGCCATCGATCGAGTCGACACCGTCGTGAGCCAGGGCCGCAACGCTGGCAATCGCATCGAGGATGTGCCGGTCGGCGAGTACGCCGCGACGATCATCGTCAGCGTGACCGAGGCGACGCTTGTTGTCGCGGTCGAGGACCGCAACTACGCGATCACCCTGGCTCCCGGGCTGGTGACCGACGACCAACTCGCGACGGCGATGGCCAGTCTTGCCGGGTCGGCCATCAACGGGGGGCAACCAGCCACGACATCCCCCACCCAGACGTCATGAGCGCGGCGCCGAGCTAGAGGGACAGGATGAGCGCGAAGGCGGGGCGCGGCGTCCCGCCATTGCGAGCCAGGAATGCCCAGGAATGGCGCTGGACCCGTCGAGTCGGAAGGTCGTGGACGCGCCGGAAGATGGCGACTGCCTGGATCTCGTAGCAGCGGATCCCGCCGGACCGGGTACGGCGATGCCGCCCGACGGTTCGACCACGGGAATTGTGCCGGCCCATGAAATGCCCTTCTTCGGTCGGGGGAAGCGACCAGGTCGCGATGACCCTGTGGTCGGCAGAATAGGTGCCTGCGGCTCCGGGCACCGCCAAGACGCGCCGGGTACGTTGCAACCGTGACCGAGCACATTGCGCACGAGGAGTCGGCGCCGGGCGCCGAGCAGGGTGGTGTGCAGTCCGACAGCGGGGAGTTCGTTCGAGACTCCCAGTACATCGAGGCGCGGATCACCGCGGACGGGCGCGACGGTTGGCCGGTCGAGGCCGGGCGCTACCGGCTGGCCGCAGCACGGGCCTGCCCGTGGGCGAATCGGGCGATCATCGTCCGTCGGTTGATGGGACTGGAGCCGGTCCTGTCGATGGCCATCGCGGGGCCGACGCACGACGAAGACAGCTGGACCTTCGACCTCGATCCTGGCGGTGCCGATCCGGTGCTGGGGATCCGGCGGCTCAAGGACGCCTACGAGAAGGCGGTCCCCGGCTATCCGCGTGGGATCACCGTTCCGGCAATCGTGGACATTCCCAGTGGTGCGGTGGTGACGAATGACTTCGGGCAGATGACCCTCGACCTCGACACCGAATGGGGGGACTTCTACCGGGACGGCGCACCGGAGTTGTATCCGGCCGCGTTGCGGGACGAGATCGACGAGGTCAGTGACGATGTCCGCCGCGACCTGAACAATGGAGTGTATGAAGCCGGATTCGCCACCTCACAATCTGCCTATGAAACGGCGTACGCCAAAGTCTTTGCCAGAATGGACTGGCTCTGCGACCGGTTGGCCGGCCGGCGATTCCTGATGGGTGAGACGATCACCGAGGCGGACATCCGGCTGTTCACCACGCTGGCGCGTTTCGATGCCGTCTACCACGGACACTTCAAGTGCAATCGGAACAAGCTTGCCGAGATGCCCGTGCTGTGGGCTTACGCGCGCGACCTGTTCCAGACACCGGGCTTTGGTGACACGACGGACTTCGTACACATCAAGGAGCACTACTACCTCGTGCATACCGGCATCAATCCCACGCAGATCGTGCCAGCTGGCCCGGATCTGTCGAATTGGCTTACGCCGCATGGCCGTGAGGACCTCGGCGGCGCGCCGTTCGGTGACGGCACACCACCGGGGCCGCCCGTCGAAGCGGAACGCGTACCGGCCGACCACTGGATCCCAGCTGAGGTCTCGGGTTAACCAATGCGCGATGTCCTCATCGGGCTGACTGGAGGCATCGGTTCCGGGAAGAGCGCCGTGGCGAATTTGTTCGCAGAGCGCGGAGCGCGGATCGTCGACGCCGACAAGGTGGCGCGCGAAGTGATCGCGGGCGGCTCAGCCGGTCTCCGGGCGGTCGTCGACGAGTTCGGCGCGGAGGTCCTCGGCGATGACGGGGAGCTTGACCGGACCCGACTGGCACACATCGTGTTCGCGGATCCGCAGGCCCGCGAGCGGCTCAATGCGATCGTGCACCCACTGGTGGCCGACCGGATCGAAGCGATGCTGGCGGAGCAGTCGTCCGTCGAAGTTGTGGTCTACGACGTGCCGTTGTTGGTCGAGGGCTCGGTGCAGAACCGGCACGACTTCGACCTCATCCTGGTCGTCGAGGCTCCGGAGGACCTCCGAGTCCAGCGATTGCAGCGCGACCGGAACATGACCGAGGAACAGGTGCGGGCGCGCATGGCCTCTCAGGCCACCGACGACCAGCGACGGGC
>JACCQS010000488.1 GCA_013814015.1 Geodermatophilaceae bacterium
CCCCGTCGCTGAAGGGTGCGTTTGGCGCACGTCGATGACTGCCGTACACGTCATCTGTGGTTTACGCGGGCCGGACTCCTGGCAGACGATCTCCGTTCTGCCGCTCGGCAAGTGAACCGGACCCAAATGACGCTGTTTCTGATGCGCCTTCGCTGTATAGGAGGCGTATTGATATACATCTACTATGCATACATGAGTTCATTGCTGCAGATCAGGAACGTCCCTGAGGAGGATCGGCGTGTCCTCAAAGCACGCGCTGCCGAACGCGGTGAGTCACTCAACTCTTACCTACTGGCGCTCATCAACCGTGAGGTCTCCAGGCCCACGGTGGGAGAGGTCCTTGCTCGTGCTGCCCTTCGCACCGAGCGTGCAGACGTGTCGGCGAGCGACATCATCGCTGCAGGTCGGGCAGAACGCGACGAGCAGCTTCGTAGCCGGTCAGCCCGGTGATCGTTGTGGACAGCGCCGCGGTGGTCGACGCGCTGACTGCCGTCGAGGGAACCGAGGATCTGCGCGGCTATCTGGGGAGGCACGAACTCCACGCGCCCAGCCTGCTCGATTTCGAGGTCGTGTCCGCGTTGCGAGGACTGACTCTGGGGGGGCACGTCAGTGCGGCGAGAGCCGGGGACATGCTCACCGATTTCGATGATCTGCCGGTGCAGCGCTGGCCGTTCGTGGACGGTCTACGCCGGCGCGCGTTTCAACTTCGTGACACCGTCTCCGCCTACGACGCCGCGTACGTGGCGCTCGCCGAAGCGCTGGAATGCCCGATGCTGACCCGCGATTCTCGGCTGGCGCGCTCGAGCGGGCACGCCGCTCAGATCGTGGTTCGCTGATCGATCATCGAACTCGGCTGAATGCCTCGCGCCTGTCCTGCAGAAACGCGCGCTCGGCGGCATTCTCGGTGCCGGTGATCGCGGCGTCGTAGGCCTGCGCCGCTTCCTCGGTACGGTCCAGCCGCCGAAGCAGGTCGGCGCGGATCGCGTGGAACAAGTAGTACGTGGTGAGGTCGAGCCGGTTGACTAGGCTGAGAGCCTCGGCCGGTCCGTTGACTTCGGCCAGAGCTACCGCCCGGTTGAGTGCAACGATCGGCGTCGGGCTGAGCGCGAAAAGCTGGTCGCACAGCACCAGGATCTGCGGCCAGTCGGTGCGGGACTCGGACGGCGCGTCGCTGTGGACCGCGTTGATCGCCGCCTGGATCTGGTAAGGACCGCGGGCTGGTTGCGGCGCAGGCAAGCTCGTACCAGGGACCGCCCTTCGGCGATCAAGTCCCGGTTCCAACGGCTGCGGTCCTGGTCGGCCAGCAAGACGAGGTCGCCGTCTGGGGTGGTGCGGGTGTGCCGACGTGACTCGGTGAGCAACATCAGCGCGAGCAGGCCGGCGGCCTCCGGTTCGTCAGGCATCAACTCGGTCAGCAGCCGGCCGAGTCTAATTGCCTCCGTACACAGGTTCTCTCGGACGAGCCGGTCGCCCGAGCTGGCCGTGTAGCCCTCGTTGAAGACCAGGTAGATGACCGCCAGCGCGGCCCGGAGCCGGTCCGGGAGATCGGCATCACTCGGGACCCGGTACGGGATCTTCGCGTCCCGGATCTTGCCCTTGGCCCGTACCAGTCGTTGAGCCATGGTCGGTTCCGGCACCAGAAAGGCGTGCGCGATCTCTGCGGTGCTGAGCCCGCCCAGCAGGCGCAGGGTCCTGGGCGACCTGGGCGCCGAGAGCGAGTGCGGGGTGGCAGCAGGTGAAGATCAGGCGCAGCCGCTCATCGCGCACGGGTCCCTCCTCGGCTGTCTCGTCGGGTCCGCTGCTGGCGTGCAGCAGCGCGGCCTGGGCGTACGCCTGACCTCGATCGGAATGGTGAGTACCCGGGCGAGCTTGCGGCCCCACTCGAGTGCGGAGTCGAGGTCGGCCGCCTGGATGACGGTGAACCCGCCGATGTGCTCCTTGCCCTCGAGGTACGGGCCGTCGGTGGTCAGCACGTCTCCGTCCTTGGGCTGCACGACAGTCGCCGTGCTCGACGGATGCAGCCCGCCGTTGAAGACCCATGCCCCGGCTGCCTTCATGTCCTCCGCCAGGAGAGCCAGGTCGGACATGATCGGCTCCAGGACCTCCGCTGGGGGCGGGCCACCGTCGGGTTGATAGCTGCTGAGCAGGTCCGGCCTCGACCTCAGTGACTCCACCAGTTTTCGGTACTCAGGTCTGCGAAATCGGCGAAGTCGCTCGAGTTCCGCGTCACCAAGGTCAGGCTGTTGGTCACCGCGACAGCCGCGATCTCGCCGTCGGCAGCTGAGACTCGTAGGCCCGATCC
>JACCQS010000014.1 GCA_013814015.1 Geodermatophilaceae bacterium
CATGGGCTGCGGCGATGCCTGCCCGATCTTTCCGGGGAAGAGGTACGAGGAGTGGGTGCTCGAGGACCCGGCCGGGCTTGGCATCGAAGCGGTGCGACCGGTGCGCGACGAGATCGAACGACGGATACGGGCCCTGCTGGCCGAGCTGCAGGTTCCAGTCCGGCAATAACCAACGCGCAGATCTGACGACTTGGGGACATTCCGGCCCCAGGTTCGGATCCGCGCTGCGTACCGGCTTAACGTGCTGGTGTGGCCGTACCAGACCGATCCGGCGGCCAACAGCCGGCGATTGCCGACTACGGCTTTCTGTCGGACTGTCATTCGGCGGTGCTGGTGGACCGATCCGGATCAGTCGACTGGTGGTGCCTGCCGCGCTTCGACTCGCCGTCGGTCTTCGGCCGGCTACTCGATCCTGACGCCGGACACTGGACACTGTCCCCGGTCGAGGACTTCGACTGCCGGCGGAACTATCTCGGCGACACGCTGGTGCTAGCGACCGAATTCCGTACCGCCGCCGGATCGGTCAGCGTGACCGACGCATTGCTGTTGGAGCCCGGAGCGCGTGCCCACGACATCGGCCTGCGCAGCCCGCACGTGCTGCTCCGCCGGGTAGAAGGGCTGCAGGGAACCGTTCGAATGCGCATGGATCTCTCACCGCGGATGGAGTACGGCCGCACCGAGCCACATCTTCGAGTGATCTCCGGAGGAGCCGAGGCAGTAGGAGGCCCGGTGACTCTGACCCTGGACACCGAACTGGACCTGCACATCGAGGACGGGGCAATTCTCGGCGAATTCGAGATCGCGTCGGGCCAGGTCGCCGAGCTGCGGCTGTCCTACACGCCCAGTTTCGGTCAGCGTCCCGAACTGGCGGGGAGCCCGTCCGTGGAAGACACCGTGCAGGGGTGGACGAGCTGGACGGCCCAGCACACCGGCTACGACGGCGACTATCCCGAACAGGTCCGGCGTAGTTCACTTGTCCTGCAGGGACTGACCTTCGGCCCCTCGGGCGCGGTTCTGGCCGCAGCGACGACGTCCTTGCCCGAGACCTTGGGCGGAGCGGACAACTTCGACTACCGCTACGCGTGGTTACGCGATCTCAGCCTCACGATCCGATCGCTGTGGTTGGCGGCCTGCCCCGGCGAGCCAGGCCGGTTGTTCGCATGGCTGGCCGGCAGCGCCGGGCATGTGCGTGAGGAACTGGTGCAGATCATGTACGGCGTCGAAGGCGAACGGGACCTGACCGAACATGTCCTGGAGCATCTGAGCGGCTATCGCGGAAGTACGCCGGTACGGGTCGGCAACGCGGCCTGGGAGCAGGATCAGCTGGACGTCTTCGGTGAGGTGCTCGACGCGGCACACCTACTGCGGGATCAGCTCGGCGAGTTCGAGGCTCCGACCCAACAGTTGCTCGTGGCTCTGGCCAACAGAGCCGCGAGTACGTGGGAACAACCCGATGCCGGCATGTGGGAGGCCAGGGACCAGCAACGCCACTACACCTCCTCGAAGGTTATGTGCTGGGTGGCTCTGGACCGGGCCGTCGACCTTGCCCCCCGCCTCGGGGACCAGGCGGATCCGGCTGCGTGGGCGAAGGCCCGCGAGGACGTCCGAGCGGCCATCCTCGACCAGGCGTGGAGCGAGCAGGCCGGCGCGTACACGGGAGCCTTCGGATCCGATGACCTCGACGCATCGGTGCTGGTGCTGCCGTTGGTCGGCTTCCTGGCCGCGGACGACGAACGAATGCGCGCCACCATCGAGGCTGTCGAGCGTGCGCTGGGCGAGGGAGGGCTGGTACGCCGTTGGCCCAGTGACCGCAGCGGTTTCCTGATCTGTACCTACTGGCTGGTCGAATGCCTGGTGCTGGCCGGCGAGCCGGTCCGCGCCCGGTCCTGGTTCCGCAGCGCCACCGAGCACGCGAACGACCTCGGTCTGCTCTCCGAGGAGGCAGACGTTCGAACCGGGGAGATGTTGGGTAACTACCCCCAGGCGTTCTCCCATGTCGGGCTGATCAATGCGGCCTGGCGCCTGGGCCAACCTCCGACCGACTCCGCATGATCCCCGCACCGGACGACGAGAAGAAGGAGAAGCGCATGGCAGACAAACGCCTCGACGGCAAGACCGCACTCATCACCGGATCGGACTCCGGGATCGGTCAGGCGAGCGCTGTGGAGTTCGCGAAGGAGGGCGCAGACATCGTCGTGAGCTACTACAGCGATGCAGACGGCGCCGATCAGACCCGTAGGTCGGTCGAAGCGGAGGGCCGGCGAGCTCTCGTTGTCCAGTGCGATGTGAGCGAGGAGAGCCAGGTCGAGGCCATGTTCGACCAGGCCGTGCAGACCTTCGGCACGCTGGACATCCTGATGAACAACGCCGGCGTGGACGCCTCAGGTACGAAGGTCGCCGAGCTTTCCACCGAGACCTGGGACAAGGCGATTCGCACCAACGTCTACGGCTACTTCTTCTGCTGCCGCCGCTTCGCCCAGATCCGTACGGCCGCAGGCGGCGAGGGTAAGATCATCAACGTCACATCGGTCCATGAGGACGTTCCGAATGCTGGCGGCGCGGACTACGACTGTTCCAAAGGCGCCATCCGGATGCTCACCCGGACTCTCGCTCTCGAGTTGGCCCCGCTCAAGGTGAACGTCAACGGACTGGCCCCCGGAATGGTGCTGACCCCCTTCAATCAGGCGGCCATCGACGACCCGAAGGTTCTCGAGGAGCAGGTGCAGAGCATTCCGTGGAAGCGCGCTGCGCAGCCCAGCGAGATCGCTCGACTGGCTGTCTTCCTCGCCTCGCCCGATGCCGACTACGTCACCGGCACGACCTACGTGATGGACGGCGGCTTGATGCGCAATCTCGGCCAAGGCGCGTGAGCTCCGAACTGGGCTACCACCGGTCGGAGGGCCACGGCGCTCCGGCATAGCGCTCGACCACCGGACCGACGGTCAGCGAAGCCCAGCCAAGCACTCCCGGGCCGATTTCGAGCTTCCGCGCGGCTCCGAGCCGGGCAAACGGGTCATCAAGCAGGGCCAGGATCTCCTCGGGTCGGTCGGCCCGCGCGACGGTGATGGCGCCCGCGAGATGCACCGGGTCGGCCGTCAACAGGCTGATCGCGGCCAGCCGCCCATCGGCCAAGACCGCTCGGCGGGCCTGGATCGCCATCGGGTCGTCCGCGATCGGTCGGGTCTCCATCGGCAACACGACCCAGGAGATGCAGCAGGCCGGGCCACCCGCAGCGAGTAGCCGATCGTCTACCCGCAGTGCCTGCGGATGCGGACGGTCCGAGCTGAACCAAGCGCACAACCAACCCGCCTCACGGTCGGCTTCGGTGGCCGACGCCCGCAGGTCACCGGTTGCCTCGGGAAGGAGCGCCAGCCAGCCGCTCACCGTGCGGGAGGCTCCCAGTCGGCGTGCAACCCTCGAGTCAGATTCCGGAAGTCGCGACGAAGTTCGTCCATGGTCGGGCGACCCCAGAACCAGTAGCCGTTGTAGGACGCCGCAACCGTCAGGTCGGGGGCTAGCACGAGGCAGGTCGGGGTGTACGGGTCATGCACCGTGTCGGTCGTCTCCCGCAGGCCGAAGTCATCGACGTAGCGTCGCTCCGTGTCGGACAAAAAGGTCCAGCGTGCGTCGAGTCCGGCCCGGAACGCGGCCTGCACCTGCGCCGGGTCCACGCTGACGCTGACGAACCGGGCGTAGGCGACCTCGGCGTCGTCCTGCAAATCAACCAGGCGGCGGAAGAACTGCCGCTCTTTCGGGCAAAACCAGCCGCGGTAGAAGTGCAGGAGCATCGGGTCACCGCCGGCGAGGTCGCTCAGCCGACGTTGGTTACCCGCCTGATCGGGCAGTTCCATGTCCGGGACCCGGCCGCCGGGCATGAGCGCGTCGATCATTTCAGGGTCAGCTTTGGCGGCCGCGGCGGCGCAGGTAACGCTCGAAGTCCTTCGCGATGGCATCGCCGCTGGCTTGGGACAGGTCGATCTGGCTGGCCTTCTCCTCCAGCGCTCGGACGTACTCGACCACCTCGTCGTCCTCGCTGGCCATCTCGCTGACCGTACGGACCCATTCCTCGCCCTGCTCGGGCAATGCCCCGAGCGGCACGCCGACCTCCAGGACCTCCTCGACCCGTTGTAGCAGCGCGACAGTGGCTTTGGGGGCCGGCGGCTGGGATACGTAGTGCGGCACCGCAGCCCAGAACGAAACGGCCGGTAGGCCCGCCTGCACGCAGGCATTCTGGAACACCCCGACGATCCCGGTCGGTCCTTCGTACCGGGAGGTCTCCAGGCCCCAGCGGGTCGCGGACTCGGAGTCGTACGAGGTCCCCGTCACCGGCACGGGCAGAGTGTGGGGGGTGTCGGCCAGCAGCGCGCCGAGCGTCACAACGGTGCTCACCTCGAGTTCGGTGCACAGCTCGATGAGCTCCTCGCAGAAACCCCGCCACCGCATGTTCGGCTCGATCCCACGCAACAGGACGATGTCGCGGGCCGACCCTGCCGGCCGGGCGACGGAGATACGTGTCGTCGGCCACTCGATCCGACGGCTGACCCCGTCCACATGGGTGACCGTGGGTCGGTTGACCTGGAAGTCGTAGTAGTCGTCAGGGTCCAACGCGGCCAGCGGAGTGGCGTCCCAGATCAGTTCCAGATGTTCGACGGCTCCGGTAGCGGCGTCTCCGGCATCGTTCCAGCCCTCGAAGGCCGCGACGACCACCGGGTCGGTGAGCGCGGGAAGGGAGTCGAAGACCGTCACCAGCCAAGCCTACGTCCGAGCCGCCAGGCTCGTCGGATTGAGTGCGGTCCGCCGCGGCCCGTCGGACAGGTCCCGCCGCCTTAGCTGTGGAAGAGGGAGCCGCCAGGCTCGTCGGATTGAGTGCGGTCCGCCGCGGCCCGTCGGACAGGTCCCGCCGCATTAGCTGTGGTGTAGTCGCCCCACCTCCCACTCGCTGGGGCTCGGTAGCCTGGTCCGGTGGATGATCGTGGGCTGTTGCAGACCCTGGGAGAGCGCGTCGCGGTCAGCGACGGGGCAATGGGCACGATGCTGCAGGGGTGTGAACTCACCCTGGAGGACTTCCAGGATCTCGAGGGCTGTAACGAGATCCTCAACATCACTCGACCCGACATCGTTCGTGAGATCCACGACGCGTCCTTCGACGCCGGCGCCGACACAGTGGAGACCAACACCTTCGGCGCCAACTGGGCCAACCTCGCCGAATACGACATCCCGGACCGGATCGAGGAGCTCGCCCGGGCCGGCGCGTTGATCGCCCGGGCCTCGGCCGACGGTTGGTCCACCCCGGAACGCCCGCGCTGGGTACTCGGGTCGGTGGGACCCGGGACGAAGTTGCCCACCCTCGGGCATACGACCTTCAGCCACCTGCGCGAGGCCTACCAGCAGCAGGCCCGCGGGATGCTGGACGGCGGGGTCGACGCCATCATCGTAGAGACCGTTCAGGACCTGCTCCAAGCGAAATCGGCCATCATCGGGTCCCAGCGGGCCATGGCGCAAGCAGGACGCACCGTTCCGATCATCACCCACGTCACCGTCGAGACCACCGGCACCATGCTGCTGGGATCGGAGATCGGCGCCGCGCTGACCGCCCTGGAACCGCTGGGTATCGACCTGATCGGCCTGAACTGCGCCACTGGCCCCGCCGAGATGAGCGAGCACCTACGTCACCTGTCCCGGAATGCGCAGATCGGCATCTCGTGCATGCCCAACGCCGGATTGCCACAGCTCGGTCCACACGGCGCCGTGTATCCGCTGAGCGAGGACGAACTGGCCATCGCACTGTCCGGTTTCGTGACCGAGTTCGGCACTCGACTCGTCGGTGGCTGCTGCGGCACGACACCGGCCCACATCCGCGCGGTCGTCGCCGCAGTGCGCAACCTCGCGCCGGCGGTACGTCGTCCGCGCAGCGAGCCCAGCCTGTCCTCGCTGTATGCGGCCGTCCCCTTCGAACAGGACGCCAGCGTCCTGGTGATCGGCGAACGGACCAATGCCAACGGTTCCCGGGCCTTCCGCGACGCCATGCTCGAGGAGCGCTACGACGACTGCATCGAGATCGCCCGGGGTCAGATTCGCGACGGCGCTCACCTGCTCGACCTGTGCATCGACTATGTGGGACGCGACGGCGCCGAGGACATGCGGCGTCTGGCCGGCCGGCTCGCTACCGCCTCAACCCTGCCGATCGTCCTGGACTCCACCGAGTCGGCTGTCATCGAGGCCGGTCTGGCGATGCTCGGCGGGCGCTGCGTCGTCAACTCGGTCAACTTCGAAGACGGTGAAGCTCCGGGCTCCCGGTTCGCCAAGGTCATGCCGATCATCAAGGAGCACGGGGCGGCGGTCGTCGTGATGTGCATCGATGAGGACGGCCAAGCCCGTACCGCCGACTGGAAGGTGCGCGTCGCGGCACGGACGATCGACACGCTGGTCGCGGACTGGGGGATGAAGGTCAGCGACATCATGGTCTACGCCCTCACCTTCCCGATCGCGACCGGCCAGGAGGAGACCCGCCGGGACGGGATCGAGACGATCGAGGCGATCAAGGAACTCAAGCGTCGCTATCCGGAGGTCCAGACGACCCTCGGGGTCTCCAA
>JACCQS010000024.1 GCA_013814015.1 Geodermatophilaceae bacterium
GTCCTGGAAAACGCAGCCCATGGTGCGGCGCAGCTTGGGCACCTGCCGGCCGCTCATGGTGTTGAGGGTCTTCCCGTTGACGATGACCGTGCCCTGGGTGGGGCTGTCCTCCTTGAGGATCAGCCGCAGGCAGGTCGACTTGCCCGACCCGGAGGGACCGATCAGGAAGACGAACTCGCCCTTCTCGATCTCCATGTTGACGCCGTCCAGCGCCGGCCGAGTGCTGGCGGGATAGGTCTTGGTCACATCTTCGAGCGAGATCACGAGGGTCGACTGTACCGAAGCAGGTTGGCGATCCCGGCCAGGCGAGCCTGACCGGCGGCGAGTCGGGACCTCAAGACGGGTCGGTCACCGTGTCCTGACCACGGCGCCAGCGAATGCCGGCTTCGATGAACTCGTCGATCTCACCGTCGAGCACAGCCGTGGTGTTTCCGGTTTCGGTCTCGGTTCGCAGGTCCTTGACCATTTGGTAGGGGTGCAGGACATAGCTGCGCATCTGGTTGCCCCAGGAGTTGCCCTCCCCCTTGAGCGCGTCCATCTCCGCCTTCTGCTCCCGGCGGCGAACCTCGAGCAGCCGCGCCTGCAGGACGCGCATGGCAGCTGCCCGATTCTGGATCTGGGATTTCTCGTTCTGGCAGCTCACCACGATGCCGGTCGGGAGATGGGTCAGCCGTACGGCCGAGTCGGTCGTATTGACGCTCTGTCCGCCGGGACCCGAGGATCGGAAGACGTCGACCCGGATGTCGTTGTCCGGGATCTCGACGTGGTCGTCCTGTTCTACGACCGGAAGGACCTCGACCCCGGCGAAAGAGGTCTGCCGACGGCCCTGATTGTCGAAGGGCGAGATTCGGACCAGCCGGTGGGTTCCCTGCTCCACGGACAGCGTCCCGTACGCGTAGGGCACCTGGACGGCGAAAGTCGCCGATTTGATCCCGGCCTCTTCGGCGTAGGAGATGTCATAGACCTCTGACGGGTACTCGTGACGCTCGGCCCAGCGCAGGTACATCCGCAACAGCATCTGTGCCCAGTCCGCGGCATCGACCCCGCCGGCTTCGGATCGAATGGTGACCAGGGCCTGGCGTACGTCGTACCCCCCACCCAGCAGGGTCCGGATCTCGAGTGCCTCGATCTCGCGGTGCAGCTTGGCCAGGTCTCGGACCACCTCGTTCTTGACCGCCTGGTCGTCCTCGTCGACGGAGAGTTCGTGCATGACCGCGATGTCGTCCAGGCGGTTTCGCAGGTCCTCTATCCGGCGGAGATCCTGCTGCAGGTAGGACAGCCTGCTGGTGACCGCCTGCGCGTTCTCGGGATCGTTCCAAAGGTCCGGTGCCGAGGCCTTCTTCTCGAGTTCGACGACCTCTGCGCGGAGCGTGTCGACGTCGGTCACGGCCTCGATGCTGCGCAGGCTGGTGTCCAGCCGGGCATGCTCGGTCTCGAAGTCAACGGCCACGGGCGGCCACGCTACCCGCCTCGACGCTTCCCGCTGAGTCCTCTCAGGTCGGGATGGTCTCCAGCCATCGAAGCAGCGCCTTCTCGTAGGCGACGCCGAACTCCGCCGAGGCCAGCGCGTACGGATCCGGGTCGACCTTCTTCAGCTTGTTGACGGTTTCCTTGTGGATAGCCAGCGACGCCTCGTGCTGTCCCCGCGCCTGATCCACCAAGCGGTGCAAGTCCGTTTTGCTGTGATAGGAGCCGAAACCCAGGCGGAGCAGCAGTGGATTTCGTGGGTGATCGGCTTCCAGCGGAGAGGCCAGCCATGTTGCGAAGGCGCGTTTGCCGGCGGCGCTGATCGTGTAGGCCGACGAAGCTCGGGGACCCGGCTTGCCGGCTCGTAGATACCCGTGGGCAGCCAGAACGGGAAGTTCGCGATAGACCTGGCTGCGGGTCAACGTCCACAACGGCCCGAGGCGCTGGCCGGCGTGGGCCACCAGCTGCCCGCCGGTGAGCGGACCGTCGTGCAGCAGGCCGAGCAGCGCTGCCGACGTGCTGTTCAATCCCCCGGCCACGCCTCGACCCTAGTCAAGACCGGGTACGGAGGGTAAGGAGCGGACGGCAACCGGTTCCCGGCAGGCGGCCGGCGTGCAGATCGGCTCGCCTGGCACCCTTGATGCAGAGTTGTCCGACCTCCGACGCTTCGCGGTGCTAGGAGCTGATTCCGGTCCGTCCGGATGAGAAGGGAAGTCATGCGCAGCAGCACTCAGTTCATCGCGGGCGCGGCGTGCTTGGGATTGCTGCTGGCCGGTTGCACCGACAGCAGCGACGACGGGGAGTCCGCGCGTACGACGGTGTCCCCCACTTCTTCCGAGCCGGATGCCCCGATGACGCTGATCGCGGACGCAGACCCGGGGGCAGCGGCGATCTCGACCAGCCGCGCGCTCTATGACCGCTCCGATGTCGTCGTTCTTGCACATCCGGACGACCAGGCCGCGATCAGCCTCGGTGCGAGTGCCGCCGTGGCTCTCGGCGTACCGCTGCTCCTCTCGGTGCCTGATGCCGCGCTCGGTACCGAGTTCGAGCGCCTGGGAGTCACCGTCGTTCTGGCCATAGGAGGTGATGCAGCGCAAGGTGTTCCAGGTGGGAACGGTGTGCAGACGGTCGCTGTGGCAACAGAACCCAGTGCCGTCGCCGAGGCGATCGGGGTAGAACTCGCGCCGGCTGAGCCGGTGGCTACCGAGGAACTTGCCGCCGCGTTCGCAGCCCTCGACCCGAGCGCCCCGGTGGCGCTCGTGCCCGCTGACGCAGCGGCCGAGGAATCGAATGCTGAGTCCGCCCCGGCCGCGACGACCTTGCCCGAGGTCCGCAGACCCGAAGCACTGACCGGAACGCTCGTGCTGGCAACATCGACGCCGGAGTCGCTGCCCGGCATCGCCACCGCTCGCGCTGCCGGCGTTCCAGTGCAGGTC
>JACCQS010000026.1 GCA_013814015.1 Geodermatophilaceae bacterium
GTCCAGCAGATCCCGTACACGAGCGGGTTATCGTCGCCGACCTGCCACGGGCCGATCCGGTCGGCCACGAACTCGTCGAACCGGGACATCGGCCCGCTCAGGATCAGGTCCAGGGTGAGCAAGCTGGCCACGGCGAAGGACGCCAGGACCAGAACCAGGGACGGCCGTACTGCCAGACCCAGGGGCCGGTCGGTGCGGGGACCGACAGTCACCAGTTCAGGATACCGGCCCTGTGATTCGATCGTGACCTAAAACAGCTCAGAGCGCGGCGTGGTCCTTGAGCACCGCGGCCAATTCAGGACCGACCCGGGCCGACAGTCGGGTCCCGGTTGCCTCGTGCACCTCGGTCAGGACCTCACCGTCCCGATGCAGCCGGGCGACCAGATCACCCCGGTCGTAGGGCAGCAGAACGTCCACCTGCACCTCCGGCCGCGGTAGGGCCAGGGCCAGCCGATTCCGCAGCACGTCCATGCCTTCGCCGGCCCGCGCACTGACCCACAGCGCGTCGGGCAGCGTTCCCCGTAGCCTCGTGACCGCCTCGGGCGTCATCGCATCGATCTTGTTCACCACGACGATCTCGGGGACGTCCAGCGCGTCGATCTGGCCGAGCACCTCATGTACGGCGTTGATCTGACCGATCGGGTCGGCGTCGGCTCCATCGACCACGTGCAGGATCAGGTCCGAGCCGCTGACCTCCTCGAGCGTGGCGCGGAACGCCTCGATCAGCTGGTGTGGGAGGTGACGGACGAAACCCACAGTGTCGGAGAGGGTGAACTCCCGGCCGTCCTGGGTGCGCGTGCGCCGTACGGTCGGATCCAGGGTCGCGAACAGCGCGTCCTGCACCAGCACGCCGGCCCCGGTCAGGGCATTGAGCAGGCTGGACTTGCCGGCGTTGGTGTACCCGGCGATCGCGACCGAAGGCACCTCGTTGCGATCCCGGCTGCGCCGCTGGGTCTTGCGGGTGCTCTCCATGTGCGCGAGTTCGCGGCGGAGTTTCGCGATGCGGGAACGGATTCGGCGACGATCGGTCTCGAGCTTGGTCTCACCCGGCCCGCGCAGGCCCACGCCACCCCCCGCGCCGCCGGCACGTCCACCCGCCTGGCGGGACAGGCTCTCCCCCCAGCCACGCAGCCGCGGGACGAGGTAGTTCAACTGGGCCAACTCGACCTGGGTCTTGCCCTCCCGGCTGCGCGCATGCTGGGCGAAGATGTCCAGGATCAGGGCCGTACGGTCGACGACCTTGACCTTGAGCTTCTGCTCGAGGTTGCGCAGTTGGCTGGGCGATAGCTCACCGTCGCAGATCACCGTGTCAGCGCCGGTGCGCAGCACCAGTTCGCGGATCTCGGTGACCTTCCCGGACCCGACGTAGGTGGCGGGGTCGGGCCGGTCACGACGCTGGATCACGCCGTCGAGGACTTCCGAGCCTGCGGTCTCGGCCAGCGCGGCGAGTTCGGCCAGCGACCGATCGGCGGCTCCGGCGCCGCCTTCGGTCCACACGCCGACCAGTAGCACCCGCTCCAGGCGCAGCTGGCGGTACTCGACCTCGGTGACATCGGCGAGTTCGGTGGAGAGCCCAACCACCCGGCGTAGGGCCGCGCGGTCGGCCAGGTCACGGTCGCCGGTCGACTCGATCCGCGACTCCCAGCGGGTCGTGGTCTCCGGTTCGACGTCGATCTCATCGAGCTCGCCGGGCGGCTCAGGCGCAAGCACGTCGGCGGCATCGGTGGAGGGGGCGGGGTATCTGGCAGCAGTCATGTTCTTCCCAGCCTGACACGACTTGGCAGGACAGGCACGCCGGTTACTCGGATTCGGGGTGCATTCCGAGATAGACCGACCAGCGCTGGCCGTCTGGATCCATCCGGCGGTGAGCGAATTCGTCGAGCAGTTCGAACAGCCGTTGGCGGAACTCCTCGATCTGTTCAGGCGGTAGCCGCAGTCCCAGCCGGCTGCTCTGCAGCCGGGCCTGGCCGACCGCAGCCACTTCCTCGAGAAAGGCTTCCAGCAGCGCATCCTGTCGCCGCGTCGGTTGATCGCCCAGTTCGACCATCCAGGACAGCCCGGTCGCACGATAAGGCACTTCCCGGGCACCGCGCGACCCGCGGCGGATCGGCTCCGCTGCCAAGAATCCGGTGTCCACCAGGGTACGGACATGGTGCAGCACCGAGGCCGGATGCTTGCGCAGTCGAGTGGCGATCTCCTTGTTGGTCAACGACTCTGACAGGCACAACCGAAGAATCCGCAGCCGGGTACCTGAGGCCAGCGCCCTGGCCTGCGCCTCGGTGGCCGGGCGCCGCTCGCCGTCCGGAACGTGCGGATGTCTCGCGGACTCGGGTTCGGCCACCGGGCGAGCCTACCGGGATCCGAGATAAGTGATTGACATTTCCCAATCACTGATCGAAGCTCGACAGCGCCACCCAGGTAAGCCGGAGGCAAGAGTGGTGGCCCGGCGACGCCAGCCCCGAGGAACTCATCGATGACCACGCTCGAACCCGCGCCCCAGCGCAGCCTGATCCACCATCACGACTTCCGCCAGCTCTGGGCGGCCGAGACGATCAGCCAGATCGGCACGCAAATCACCCAGATCGCGTTGCCCATTCTCGCGGTTATCACCCTGTCGGCGACCGAGTTCGAGATGGGCATTCTGATCGCCCTGGAGACGCTGGCCTTTCTGGTGATCGGTCTGCCGGCCGGGGCCTGGGTGGACCGGTGGCGGCGCAAGCGCGTCCTGGTGGTCAACGACCTTGTACGCGCCGTTGCCCTGGCGTCACTGCCGCTGGCCTATGCGTTCGACATGCTCACCCTCTGGCAGCTGTTCGCCGTCGCGCTGGTCACCGGCATCGCGACAGTGTTCTTCGACGTCGCCTATCAGAGCTATCTGCCCTCGATCGTGGACAAGTCCCAGATCGTGGAAGGCAACTCCAAGCTGGCCATCAGCCAATCCGTCGCTCAGGTGGCCGGGCCAGGCGCGGCGGGCCTGCTGATCAAGGTGCTTGGCGCGCCGCTGATGTTCGTCTTCGATGCGCTCAGCTTCATCGCATCGGCCCTGTTCATCGGCCGGATCAGACACGAGGAACCGATCCACGACCGAAGCACCCGTCGCTCGCTGCGGGTCGAGATCGGCGAAGGGCTGAGCTTCGTTCTGCGTCACCCGCTGCTGCGCCGGATCGTGGCGTGCACTGGAACGTCGAACTTCTTCTCGACCGTCACGGCGACCATGTTGGTCCTGTTCATGGTCCGCGAACTCGGCTTCGACGCCACCCAGATCGGCCTGACCTTCTCCGCCGGTGCCGTCGGCGGATTGATCGGCGCGGCGACGACAACTCGGTTCGCGAAGTATTTCGGGGACGGCCGATCGATCGTGCTGGCCGCAGGGCTGCTGATCCCGTTCGCAGTGCTCGTGCCCCTCTCGGCACTGGGCCTGGCCGGAATCCTCCTGCCCTTGTCGTGGGCCGGCGTCAGCTACCTCGTCGTTCTCTACAACATCGTGCAGGTCAGCTTCCGCCAGCGGCTGTGCCCGATCCCGCTGCTGGGTCGGATGAACGCTTCGATCCGCTTCCTGGTGTACGGCACGATGCCCATTGGCGGCCTGGTCGGCGGTGCGCTCGGAGCGTGGCTCGGGGTCCTGCCGACCCTGTGGATTGCAGCCCTCGGCTCCATCCTGGCTTTCCTGCCGGTCTTCCTGAGTCCGCTGCGGACGATGCGCGACCTGCCTGCGGAGTACGACGCGCACAAGGAACCGGCCGTGGAGAGCGAGGTCGGGCGGGTCTGATCCCCACTGCGAGGGATCGGCTCACTCGGAGATCGCCCACCAGTCGGGGTCGATGTCGCCGGAAGCAACGAACACTGCGGGGCCGCTCAGAGTGGTGGTGTTCGGGGTGACCGTCACCCGAACCTCGCCACCGAGTACGTCGACGATGACCTCGCCGGAGTCTCGCCCGATCTGAGCCAGGACCTGTCCGGCGGTCGCACACGCGCCCGTACCGCAGGACCGGGTCTCCCCCACCCCACGCTCATGCACCCGCATCCGGACGTGCAGCTGCGCAGCAGCAGGGGTGTCTGAGAGCAGGTTGACGAATTCGACGTTCACCCCGTCGGGAAATAGGTCGCCGTCGACGATCGGAGGACCGGACAGGTCGAGGGCACTGACCGTCACCTCGGTGAGGCAGACCAGGTGCGGGTTGGTCATCGAGACCTGTCGCCCGGCAAACTCCGCACCGGCGATCCGGGCCACCGACTCCACGCCGAGCCGGGCAGGTCCCATGTCCACTGACAATTCACCGGATCGCGATCGGGTGACTCGTCGCAACCCACCGCGGGTGGCCAGATCGAAGGTGCTGGTGGACTCCAGACCGGCCTCGAGCAGGTACTTCGCGAACAGCCGCGCGCCGTTGCCGCACATCTCGGACACGGACCCGTCGGCATTGCGATAGTCCATGAACCATCGGGCATCCCCGGTGGGCAGGTTTTCCGCTTCGGTCGCGGAGCCGACCGGAAGCACCCGGAGCACGCCGTCGCCCCCGATTCCGGCATGTCGGTCACACAGCCGTCGTACCTGCTCGGCCGACAGCAACGGGACTTCGGCCGTGGGATCCAGGTCCGCGAGATCGGGGAGCAGGATGAAGTCGTTCTCGGTTCCGTGCCCTTTGAGAAACCGCGTCACGTGTCGATCGTAGATCCGTCCATTGCCTGTACGGCGCGGTCGACAAGCCCCCGATCGTTGGCGGACAGCCATTGGATGCGGCCCTCGCGGCGAAACCAGGAGCGCTGCCGGCGTACGAAGCGGCGGGTCGCCTGCGCAGTGCTCAGCCGAGCCTGCTCGGATGAGAATTCGCCATCCAGATGGCGCAGGACCTGCGCGTAGCCCAAGGCGCGGCTGGCCGTCACTCCGTCCCGCAGGCCGGCAGCAGCCAGCTGCTCGACCTCACCGACCAGGCCCTGCGCCCACATCCGGTCGACCCGCGACTCGACCCGGTGGTCGAGCACGTCCGGATCGTCATCGAGGCCGAGCCAGACGGCCCGATATCGATCCCGCGGCTCGGGCATCGAGGCGCGGAAGGGCTGGCCGGTCAACGCAATGACCTCCAGAGCTCGAACGATCTTGCGCCCGTTGTGCCGGTGGATCGAGGCGGCCGCCGCTGGGTCCACTCCGGCCAGTCGAGTGTGCAGCGGGATAGATCCGTGCGCAGCAAGCTCAGCCTCCAACTCCGCTCGCACGTCTGGGTCGGTGCTCGGAAAGTCCAGATCATCCAGTGCGGCGCGAACGTACAGGCCCGAACCGCCGACCAGGATCGCCGTCCGACCACGCTGCAGAATCTCGTCCACAGTGGATCTCGCCGCTCGCTGATAGGCAGCAACCGTTGCCGTCTCTCTGATACCGAGTACGTCCAGAAGATGGTGCGGGACCCCCTGCTGCTGCTCACTGCTCAGCTTGGCGGTGCCGATGTCCATCCCCCGATAGAGCTGCATCGAATCGGCATTGACGACCTCGGCGCCGATCGTCAGGGCAACCGCGACAGCCAGATCGGATTTACCCGTCGCGGTCGGCCCGACGATGGCGAGGACCCGACTCGGCGCCTTCGGAGCTTGGTGCGCTGCGCTCATCGCGCGCTGATCCAGCTGGCGACGACGTAGAGGACGCCGAACGGCGCCCCGACGTAGTGCAGTCGTGCGGTCATCATTATGCCGTCCAGGACCGTTCCCGCATCGCGCCAGGACGGGACCCCTGCCGCCAAGACACGCTCGCCCACAGCGACGTCCAGGTCGAGCAGCGACTTGCCGTCGCCATCGGTCAGTGCCGCGATGACCATGTCATCGAAGGCCATCGCATCCGGGTCGTACCAGCCGGGTGATTTCTCGGTACGACGAGCGCTCCCGTCACCCATGACCAGCAGTGCCCAGCGTCGGTCATCCGCTCCAGCCGAATGGAGGGCCGGCGACCCGGCGCCGGCGAGAACGCCCAGGCGCTGACCGGAAAAGCCGGCCGCATCGAGCAGCCAGGCGGCAAGTGTGTGCGCCAAGGGCAAGCGGGCGATGTCCTTGCTGGTGGTGGCGGTGGTGCTGAGCGGTCCGTCGAAACAGAGGCGTACCGGCACGCCACACCCCCCCAGGTCACCGGCATCGCCTGGTCGGTACACCGTTTCGGCAGACGCCTCCTGCGCTTGAGGCGTGTTGGGCGGTCCGAGCACGAGTACCGCATCCGGCTTCGCGGTCATCGTCCGGAAGAGCGCGTCCATGCACGCCGTCCGCAGAGCCTCCGCCGGCTCCCGACCACCCGAACCCAACACGGCTGGATGCAGAAGGGGTGGCTGCGGACAGAAGGCCGCGGCAACGATCACAACTCATTGTCGGTGACCGGAGAAGCCGCGCCGCCGGCGGCAGGCACGACTGTCGGCCGTGGGAATCGCGCCAGCGGCCGGCCGTCGGCTCGTCCGTGTGAGAATGCCCGCCATGGCAAGCGAGCATCCCGACCTGCGCTCATGGGGTCGCGTCGAGACCGACGGCACCGTCTACGTCAAGACCGAGAACGGCGAACGCGTCGCGGGCTCGTGGCAGGCCGGAGACGCGCAGAGCGGCCTCGCACACTTCGCGCGCCGCTATGACGACCTGGTCACCGAAGTCGCCTTGCTCGAGCAACGGCTGAAGTCAGGTGCCACCAAGCCCGGACAGGTCATCGCCAAGGCTCGTGAGATCGGTGCCGGCCTGGACACCGCCGCCGTTGTGGGGGACCTGGCCGGACTACGTCGCCGTACCGAGGCACTCGTGGCCGCGGCCGCCGTTGTCCAGGCCGGTGAAGCCCAGCGCCGCGACGCCGAGCGGGCGAAGGCAGCTGCTGCGAAGGAGGCGCTGTGTGTCGAGGCGGAAAAGCTCGCGGACAGCAAGCAGTGGAAGGTGACTGGGGAGCGGTTCAAAGCCATCGCCGAGGAGTGGAAGGCCATCAAGGGCCCCGACCGAAAGGCCGGCGACCTCTTGTGGAAGAGGTTCGCAGCGGCTCGCGACGCGTTCGGGAAATCGCGCGGTGCCCACTTCGCCGAGCTGGATCGTCAGCGGGAAACCGCACGGGAGCAGAAAGCGGAGCTGGTCCGCGAGGCAGAAAAGCTGTCCACGTCGACCGATTGGGCTCCGACGGCCAACCGGATGAAAGGGCTGATGGGCCAGTGGAAGGCAGCACCACGCGCCAGCCGAGAGGCCGAGGACGAACTCTGGACGAAGTTCCGGGCTGCGCAGGACGCGTTCTTCACCGCCCGCACCGACGTTTTCAGCAAACAGGACGCGGAGTATGTCGGAAACAAGGTGCGCAAGGAGGAACTGCTCGCGGAGGCAGAGCGGATGGACCCGACGGCTGACCCGCAAGGGGCGCAGACCGCGTTGCGGTCGCTGCAGGATCGCTACGAAAAGATCGGGAAGGTCCCTCGGGACGCGATCCAACCCCTCGACGAGCGGATGCGCGCGGTGGAGGCAAAGGTCCGCGACGCCCTCGATGCCCGTTGGGCGGGCTCTGCGGCGAACGAGAACCCGATGCTGGCCAGCATGCGGGACAAGGTTGCCGACGCCACCGAGAAACTCGCCCGAGCGGAGAAGTCCGGCGATGCCAGACGAATTCGAGGGGCACAGGAGGACCTGGCGAAATGGCAGGGCTGGCTCCGCGACGCCTAGCCCGACTCAGCTTCCTACCGTCAGCCTTGGCATCCCGAGCGAGACCGGTGTGCTGCCCGACGAACCCGCAGTTCCTGCGATAGCGCTTCGATCAGCCGGCGACGTAGTGCGGTGTGACAGCAGCGGGCCGTCGGCGACGAGATGGTGCGGGGCTGCATAACTGACTCGGGTGGTCACGACATCGCCGGGGCGCACGTTGCCATTCCCCGCCACGGCGAAGTGCACCAGCCGCCCGTCGCGAGCCCGTCCGGTCCGCCGACCGGTTGCCGAGTCCTTGCTGCCCCCGGCGGTAGCCACGAGCACCTCCACCGCAGAGCCGATCAGCGCCTGGTTCTGCTCGTGCGAGATGCGCCGTTGCAACTCGACCAGCCGTTCGTACCGCTCCTGCACGACGTCCCTGGGCACCTGGTCGGGCAGGAGCGCGGCCGGAGTGCCGGCGCGCACGGAGTACTGAAAGGTGTACGCGCTGACGAACCTTGCCTGCTCCACCAGGCTGAGCGTGTCGGCGAAGTCTGACTCGGTCTCGCCGGGAAAGCCGACAATGATGTCGGTGCTGATCGCGGCGTGCGGGATCGCCTGCCGTACCCGGTCGAGGATCCCGAGGTACCGGTCCCGGCGGTAGGAGCGACGCATCCGGCGCAGGACGTCATCAGATCCCGACTGCAATGGCATGTGCAGTTGCGGGCACACGTTGGCGGTCGTGGCCATGGCCAGGATGACGTCGTCGGTGAAGTCACGCGGGTGTGGGCTGGTAAAGCGCACCCGCTCGAGCCGGCGATGCCGCCACAGGCTTTGAGCAGTTCCGCGAAGGCGCCGCGGTCGCCGAAGTCCGCACCATAGGAGTTGACGTTCTGGCCGAGGAAGGTGATCTCGAGCACCCCGTCTGCCACGAGCGCCTGCACCTCGGCCAGGATGTCGCCGGGGCGCCGGTCGACCTCCTTGCCACGCAAGGCCGGGACGATACAGAATGTGCAGGAGTTGTTGCAGCCCACCGAGATTGATACCCAAGCCGAAAATGCCGAATCTCGCCTTGCCGGGAGGCTCGACGGAAAGACCTCCAGCGATTCAGCGATTTCGACCTGTGCGGCCTGGTTGTGCCTGGCCCGGTCCAACAGCGCCGGTAGCGATCCGAGATTGTGCGTCCCGAAGACGACGTCCACCCAGGGCGCCTTGTCGAGGATGACGCCGCGGTCCTTCTGCGCCAGGCAGCCACCGACTGCGATCTGCATGCCGGGACGCTTGGCCTTTACCGACGCCAGGTGACCGAGGTTGCCGTACAGCTTGTTGTCCGCGTTCTCGCGCACCGCGCACGTGTTGAGCACGACCACGTCGCCGTAAGCGCCTTTTTCGGCACGCGCGTACCCGGCCGCCTCGAGCATTCCGGAGAGTCGCTCGGAGTCGTGCACGTTCATCTGGCAACCGAATGTTCTTACTGAATACGTGCGTACGTACGGACTGTCAGGCGCCAGAACGGTAGTCACAACGTCCAATAGGGTACGGCGCGCGAAGCGGCCGGCTGCCGCGCACCCATGTCCGGGCGTTAGGCAACCGTTATCTCATCTGACCGTAGCTGGTACCGGTGATGGCTAGGGTGCTCGCCATGACCAGCCCGCCCTCTTCGAGCAGCGACGGACCTGCACCACCGCTGGTCGAGATGACCGGGGTCAACAAATGGTTCGGCGACCTGCACGTGCTGACCGACATCGACCTCACGATCACCAAGGGCGAGGTCGTCGTCGTCATCGGCCCGTCCGGATCGGGCAAGTCCACGCTGTGCCGCTGCATCAACCGGCTCGAGCCGATCCAGAAAGGTCGGATCGCGATAGACGGCAAGGTGTTGCCGGAGGAGGGCAAAGACCTCGCCCGGCTGCGCAGCGAGGTCGGCATGGTCTTTCAGAGTTTCAACCTGTTCGCGCACAAGTCGATCCTCGACAACGTCACGCTCGGCCCGATCAAGGTTCGAAAGCTTTCCAAGGAGAAGGCCAAGACCCGAGCCAAGGAGTTGTTGGACCGAGTCGGCATCGGCGAGCAGGCCGACAAATTTCCGGCACAACTCTCCGGTGGGCAGCAGCAGCGGGTGGCCATTGCCCGAGCACTGGCCATGGACCCGAAGGTCATGCTCTTCGACGAACCCACCTCGGCCCTGGACCCGGAGATGATCAACGAGGTTCTCGACGTGATGATCCAACTGGCCAAGGACGGCATGACGATGATCGTGGTCACCCACGAGATGGGATTCGCGCGGCGGGCGGCCAACCGGGTGGTCTTCATGGACGGTGGGCACATCGTCGAAGAGACCACGCCGGAAGAGTTCTTCACCAATCCGAGCAGCGACCGGGCCAAGAGCTTCCTGTCCAAGATCCTGACCCACTGACGTACAAGGCCGTCCCAGCCGGTGCGGCGCACATCAATGGAACAGGCACCACCAATAAGGAGGACGGTTCGATGAGAGTAAAACGCCTCGCCTTTGTGGCGGCGTTCGGTCTGCTCGCCGCAGGCTGCGGTGGCAGCGACGCTGGAAACGAAGCCGAAGAGGAAGAGTCGGCGGCGCCCACGGTCGCTGAAGAGGTGAGCTTTCCCGAGGGTTCGACGATGGCTGAACTCAACGAGGCCGGCGCATTGTCGGTTGGCACGAAGTATGACCAGCCGGGCTTCGGGCTGTTGAATCCGACGACCGACACCCCTGAGGGATTCGATGTCGAGATTGCCTATCTGATCGCGGCCGCGCTGGGCATTCCGGAGGATGGGGTCACCTTCACCGAATCGGTGTCGGCCAACCGCGAACCGTTCATCCAGAACGACTCCGTTGACATCGTGGTCGCCACATACACGATCAACGACACTCGCAAGGAACTGGTCTCCTTCGCCGGTCCGTACTACGTCGCCGGGCAGGACATCATGGTGGCCGCCGGAAACCCGGAAGGCATCACCGGACCGGACGACCTCGCCGGCAAGACTGTCTGCTCTGTCGAGGGTTCCACCCCGGCCGAGACCATTCGGACGACCTACCCGGAGGTCAATCTCGTCACGACCGACGTCTACTCCAAGTGCGCTGATCAGCTCAAGAACGGCGAGGTCGTCGCGGTCACCACGGACAACGTCATCCTCACCGCCTTCGTCGCCACCGACCCGGAGAGCTTCGAACTGGTGGGCAACCCGTTCACCGAGGAGCCCTACGGAATCGGGCTGGCGCTGGACGACGACGACTTCCGCGACTTCATCAACGACGTCCTGGAAGACGCCTACGAGAGCGGTGCCTGGGCCGAGGCCTACGACAACACCGTCGGTGCCATCACCGGCACCGAGGCTCCGGAGCCGCCGTCGGTGGACCGCTACACCAGCTAGTCCGCGGCAGTTATGTGGTGGCCGGT
>JACCQS010000035.1 GCA_013814015.1 Geodermatophilaceae bacterium
TCGCGACGGCGGGCTTGCTCCAGCCGATCTTGAAGGTCTGCACCATGGGGTGTGGCACCTCGTTGTGCACCGGCGAGCAGGTCAGCTGGTAGATGCGGCTGGTGATGCCCTTGGGTTCGACGATCTCAGCCACGTACGCGTGATGGACGTCTCCGGAGAGCACCAGCAGGCTGGTCGGGGCCTTTCCATGCTCACCGCGAGCGAGTGACTCCAGTACGGCGCCGAGCCGGTCGAAGGAATTCGGGAACGCGGCCCAGTGCTCGAGATCGCCAGCCTGGCGGATCTTCTCCGCCCACCGTCCGATCCGGCGGCCTTGGAAACGCCGTACCAACTCGGCGTTCCAGCCCTCGAGATCGTGGATCGCCGGTGGCATCAGCCAGGGCAGCGAACTTCCCACCAGGACGTGCTCGATGCCGTCGTTGCCCGCGTCGATCAACATCTGCTCGACCCAGGAGAACTCCTCCTCGTCGAGCATGGCGCGGTCACCCTCTTCCAACGATCGGGCCGCACGAGAGTCGATCATCAGCAGCCGGACCGTGTGCCATTTCCGGCGGTAGCTCCAGCGGATCGAAGACGGGTTCCGATCCGCCTCGAGCGCCAGCTCGCGGAGGTCGTCGTACCCGTCCTGCGCGCCGGTGATGAGCGCGACATTGGGATCCTCGCGCAGCTCCTCCGGGGAAAGATTGCCGATGTGCTGATAGAGCCAGTAACTGCCCAGTGCCCCGGCGATCCGGTCGGCCCACCAGTCGGTGGCGTTGATCTTCCTGCGCCAGTCCGAGGAAGTGTTCCAGTCGTCGATGACGTCGTGGTCATCGAAGATCATGGACGAGGGAATCGTGGACAACAACCACCGAATGTTCGGATCGGACCAGGACTGGTGGTAGATGTAGGTGAACTCCTCGAAGTTCGCTAGCTGGTCGTGCGGTGGCTTGTCGAGATCGCGGTGTGCGGCAAGGTATTTCTTCGTCGTCTCGGTCGTTTCGTCGGCGTAGACCTGATCGCCGAGCAATACCAGAGCGTCGGGCCACTGCTCCTGCGGAAGTGCGGCGATCTTGATCGAGTAGCTGTCCAGTGCGTCGGGCGGGAAGTCCTCCTGCTCCTCGTTGGTGATCGCCAACGGAGTGGCATAGCGGCAGGAACCGAAGACGACCGAAAAGGCCTCAGAACCGCCGGCGGTACGGATCCGGCTCGGTGGCCGGGTGGAGTCAGCCTCCGGCCAGACGACCGCGTCGTCCAGGCGCACGTCGTACGGCGTGAGGCTGCCGGGTTCCAGACCCTCGACGACCACCAGGGCGTAGTGGTGTCCGCGGACGTGAAAGGTGGTGGCCTGCCCCAGCAGCGCGGGCTCGCCGTGCTCACCGGTCGTGACGCTGACGCGGCAGGCCGCCTCGGTCTCAACCCAGATCGTGGCCGAGACCTTGTCGACATGACGCAGCAGCGGGCCGAGAACGAGAGAGGGCATCGGGCTATGCCTACTGCATCGCGGCCTTCGCTGCCAGCGGATCGAAGCCGAAGGGCAACTCCAGCCGGTGCCGGGCCAGGGTGTCGGCATCGGTCAATAGATCCCGGGTGGGCCGATCGGCCACGATCGTCCCCTCGTCCAGGATCACCGACCGGCTGCACAGTTGCGCGGCGTAGGGCAGGTCATGGGTGACCATCAGCAAGGTGATCGGCAGCCCGGTGAGGATCTCGGCGAGTTCGCGGCGGCTGGCCGGGTCGAGGTTGGACGACGGTTCGTCGAGGACCAGGATCTCCGGCTCCATGGACAGCACCGTCGCCACGGCGACCCGGCGGCGCTGGCCGAAGGACAGGTGGTGTGGTGCTCGGTCGGCGAACTCCGCCATCCCCACAGCATCCAGCGCCGATTCGACCCGCTTGGCCAGTTCCGAACCGCGCAGGCCGAGATTGGCCGGGCCGAATGCAACGTCCTCGCGCACGGTGGGCATGAACAGCTGGTCGTCGGGGTCTTGGAAGACGATCCCCACCCGGCGGCGGATCTCGGTGAGGTTGGGCTTGGCCACCTCGAGTCCGCCCACATGTACCACCCCCGCGCCAGGGGTGAGAATACCGTTCAGGTGCAGGACCAGGGTGGTCTTGCCAGCACCGTTCGGTCCGAGCAGGGCCACCCGCTCGCCCTGCTTGATGAGCAGATCAACGCCGAACAGGGCCTGGTGGCCGTCCGGGTAGGCATAGGCGACTCCGGACATCGCCAGGCTGGGTTCGTGCGCTGAGTCGGTCACCGCGTCCGTGTCTTGGGACTCTGCGTCGGTCAAGAAAATGCCCAACTGCCGAGCAGTACGGCCAGCGCGGCGGCGGGTACGGCGAGGGCTCGGAGCCACATCGAGGTGGCGACCCGCTCCTGTTCCATCACCGGAAGGGTGCCGGTGTATCCCCGGGACAGCATCGCCAGATGCACTCGCTCCCCGCGCTCGTAGGAGCGGATGAACAGCGCTCCGGCCGAATGCCCCAGCACCTTGAGGTGCCCGAGGTGGCGAGCGGTGAACGCCCGGGACTCCCGGGCGATCCGCATCCGCCGGAGTTCTCCGCCGACCACGTCGACATAGCGCAACATGAAGGTCAGGATCTGCACCATGATCTGCGGCAGCCGAAGCCGTTCGAGGCCGCGGCACATCTCACGTGGTGAGGTCGTCGACGCGAACACGATCGAGGCGATCACCGAGAGCGTGGCCTTCATCAGCAGCGCCACTCCGGCGAGCAGGCCTGCCTCGGACACCGACATTCCGAGGAACTCGATCTGAGATCCCTTGGCCACGAAGGGGAGGAGCAGCGCGAAGATCACGAACGGGATCTCCACCACCAGTCGCGGGACGACGAAGCCGATGGTGAGTCGGGCGATGGCTCCTACGACGCAGAGGATAACTAGGTAGCCGGCGAAGGCGGGATACCAGGTCCCCGGGGTGGCGACCACGACGAACACGAAGGAAACGACCGCGACCAACTTGACGTGAGAGGGGACGACGTGAAGCGGCGTCAGTCGCTCGCGATAGACCGCATGCCCGTGCCCGGCACCACCCACTCTCTTGTCCTCGACCGACCGAGCGGTCAGGCGCTGCTGGACGAGTCGGCCGAGGATGTGCTGTGGTCGGCCGACTCGCTCGTACGGCCACGCTTGAGCAGGCCAGTCAGCAGGGTCGCTATCAACAGGACGATCAGCACCCCGATGATGCCGGACAGGCCCACCGAGAGCCATTCATTGCCCACGCCGGACACGCCGTAGTCGGCCAGCGGGGAGCCGGCAGTCGCGGAGTTCCGCGCGGAGTCGAGGAATCCGGTGTCTTCAGCGGTGTATTCGAGGCCATCGGGGGAGGAACTGGCGAAGTAGCTGAAGATCCCCGCGATGACCAGGGCCACTGCGAGTCCGATCGCGAGGAATGTCCGGTTGCGGCTCATGAGGCGCTCTCTTTCTGGCCGGTGCGAAGGGTCAGCTCAGGTGTGAGGTGACGCGCTCCATACACGAGGTCCGGACGCGCGGACACCACGGCTCCGACGACAGCCACGGTGATCAGGGCTTCACCGATTCCGACAAGGACGTGTACTCCGAGCATGGTCGCGGTCAGCGCACCGACATCGATGTCCACCGCGCCGCCCAGCAGGTACAGGAGGACGAAAACCAGCGCGGCCAACGGAACGCTCAAGAATGCTGCAATCCCCCCGGAGGTCAGCAGGCCGACCCGGCTCTTGGGTAGGGCTCGGATCAGGACACGGAATATCGCCCAGCCGCCGAAGGTCGTCACCAGCGAGATGAGCACGATGTTGGTGCCCAAGGCGGTCAGGCCCCCGTCGGCGAAGAGGAGGCCTTGCACTATCAGCACCACTGTGACGCATAAGGCCCCGGTGTAGGGGCCGACGAGTATTGCGGCCAGAACACCCCCCATCAGGTGGCCACTCGTGCCCGCACCGACAGGGAAGTTCATCATCTGTACGGCGAAGATGAACGCGGCGACAAGGCCAGCCATCGGAGCGGTCTTCTCGTCCAGTTCTTTGCGCGCTCCGCGGATGGCCAGAGCTACGCCTCCGGCTGCGACGGCACCGGTGGCCACGGATACGGGGGCGGTGAGAAAACCGTCGGGTACATGCATGTCGCGCAGCTTATTGCAAGGAATGTGCAAAAGCGAGGGCTCTGCAGAGCCCGTCAGAAGCCTTCGACGAACGTCATCGCTGGATCAGGTCGGCTCGGCAGTCAGCCAACCGAACGCGGCCGCCCAAGGGGCTGGCGCCCTGGCGGCGCGGCCGCGGCTCACGGTCAGCCCTTAGGCGTGAACATGTGCGTGGATCTCCTCGAGATCTGGCTGGTGGACGTGCGTGTGAGCGTGGGT
>JACCQS010000077.1 GCA_013814015.1 Geodermatophilaceae bacterium
ACACGTTCCTGGTCGTCGACGAGGACCGAGTGGCCCGGCAGATCGCCGAACGTCGTCAAGCCCGCATCCGCAACGCCCAGAACGCGGCTTCGCGCAAGCGGGTCAGTCTCGAGGACCTGGATTCCGCTCTGCGCGAGACCAGTGAGCTGAACCTGATCATCAAGGGTGACAACTCCGGAACCGTGGAGGCGCTCGAGGATGCATTGCTCAAGATTCCGGTCGGTGAGGACATCTCGCTGCGGGTCATCCACCGCGGTGTCGGGGCAATCACCGAGGGCGACATCAACCTCGCGATCGCCGACAACGTCATCGTGCTGGGATTCAACGTCCGGGCCGAGGGCAAGGCCACCGAGCTGGCCAACCGCGAAGGCATCGACATCCGCTACTACTCGGTGATCTATGCGGCGATTGATGAGATCGAAGCCGCCCTCAAGGGAATGCTCAAGCCGGAGTACGAAGAGGTCCAGCTGGGTACCGCGGAGGTCCGCGAGGTCTTCCGGGTGCCTCGCATCGGCAACGTCGCCGGTTCGCTGGTCCGCTCCGGCACGATCGTGCGCAACAGCAAGGCGCGGCTGGTCCGGGACGGTGCTGTGGTCGCTGACAACTTGACGGTGGAGTCGTTGCGCCGATTCAAGGACGACGCGACCGAGGTCCGCGAGGGTTTCGAGTGCGGTATCGGGCTGGGGTCGTTCAACGACATCAAGCCTGAGGACGTCATCCAGACCTTCGAGCTACGCGAGAAGCCGAGGGAGTGACTCCCGAGCCGAGTTGAGTGGGGGAGGAGTCAGCAATGTTCACGGCAACGATGTGGTGCGACATCCAACTCGGTGACCTCGGATCGCTCAAGGCCAAGCGTTCGGTGGTCCGCCCTATCGTGGCCGAGCTACGACGGCGCTTCGATGTCGCAGCGGCCGAAGTGGGCGCCAACGAGTTGTACCGGCGCAGTGAGATCGGGGTGGCTGCAGTGGCATCCACCGCTGGTCAGGTCGGCGAGGTGATCGACGCGTGCGAGCGCTTCGTCGCCGGACGCCCCGACCTGGTCCTGCTCTCGGTCCGACGCCAATTGCTGTCCCACACCGACGACCCGCCCCGAGAAGAGGACAACTCCGATGGCTGATGCGGCCAGAGCACGCCGATTGGCGGTACGGATCCGCGAGATCGTCGCCTCCACGCTGGAGCACCAGGTCAAGGACCCCCGGCTCGGGATGGTCACCATCACCGATGCCAAGGTCACCGGTGACCTGCGCGGGGCCAGCGTCTACTACACGGTTTACGGCGACGACGCCGAGGTCACCGGGTCGGCGATCGCCCTGGAGAGCGCCCGTGGCGTGCTGCGCAGCGCGGTCGGTAGGCAGACCGGCATCAAGTTCGTACCGACCCTGACGTTCGTCAGCGACGCGGTACCGAAAACCGCCCAGGACATCGAGGATGCCTTGGCCCGGGCCCGGGAGATCGATGCTGAGGTCGCAGCCAAACGCCGGGGTGCCGCCTTCGCCGGCGAGCCTGATCCCTACCGGCAGCCGCGGGTGGACACCGACGAGGAAGACGCGGAAGCCGAGAAAGACCAGCAGTTTGAGCGCGACCCTGTTACCCGGAATGCCGAGTGAAGGACGCCTGGTATCGGACCTGCTGGCACGAGGCGCCCTGCACTCGGTTCCGAACCGGCCGCTGACTGCTCGATGAGCAATCAGCGCGGGGTTCTCGCTCTGGCCGCGCCCGCTCTGGTCGTGCTGGCGGCCGAGCCGCTGTACCTGCTCGTGGACACCGCGGTGGTCGGCCATCTGGGTTCGATTCCGCTGGCCGCACTGGCCCTGGCCGGTGCTGCGTTCGCCTTCACCGCATTCCAGTTCAACTTCTTGGCCTACGGCACCACGAGTGCGACTGCACGGCGGTTCGGGGCTGGGGACGTCGAGGGCGCCCGAGGCCAAGGCGTGCAGGCCTCCTACCTCGCCGTCGGCATCGGTCTGGTCATGGTCGTGGCCTTTCAACTGCTGGCTGGTCCGATCACCCGGACGCTGGCTGGTGGTTCGGGCGTGGTGCAGGCCGAGGCCGAACTGTGGTTACGGATCGCCAGTCTTGGTGCCCCCATGGTCTTGTTGACCCTGGCCGGTAACGGCTGGATGCGTGGCGTGCAGGATACCCGCCGACCCCTGCGGTACGCCCTCGTTGCCAACGTCGTGAGCGCGCTCCTGTGCCCGTTGCTGGTCTATCCGGCCGGGCTCGGACTAGCCGGATCCGCAGTGGCCAACGTTGTCGGGCAGTCATTGGGTGCGGCGCTGTTCGTCGCAGCCTTGTTGCGCGACACCGAGCGGCGTCGTCCCGACCTTCCGGTGTTGCGCGCCCAGATCGTGATGGGTCGAGATCTCGCGATCCGTACCCTCGTCCTGCAGGGCTCCTTCTTGGTCGCCGCCGGCGTGGCCGCCCGGATCGGCACCGCTGAGGTCGGGGCGCACCAGATCGCCCTGCAATTGTGGCTGTTCCTGGCCCTCACCCTGGACAGCTTCGCCATCGCCGCGCAGTCCCTGGTCGGGGAGAGCCTGGGCGCCGGTCGGTTGGACGAAGCCCGCGCCACCGCGTGGAAAGTGGCGCGCTACGGCGCGGTGACCGGAGTCCTGGTGACGGTTGCGCTGCTACTCGGTCGGGACGCAATCCCGCAGCTGTTCACCTCCGATCCGGCGGTGCTGGCAGGTGCCGCGACGGTCTGGTGGTGGTTCGCGCTCATGCAACCGTTGGCCGGTCTGGTGTTCGCTCTCGACGGTGTTCTGATGGGATCCGGAGATGTGGCGTTTCTGCGTTCTCTCACCATCACCGCGGGCCTGGTCGGTTTTCTGCCCCTGACTTTGCTCTCCATCCCGCTCGGCCTGGGATTGAACGGCATCTGGGCCGGGCTCACGGCGTTGATCGTGATTCGGCTGGTCGGCGGATGCCTGCGGGTGCGCGGCGGTCGTTGGGCGGTCGGCGGGGTCGGCGTCCGTTGAGCCCACCGTCTGCGTCCGCGGCCCAAGCCGCGACGGTCTGCGGCTCGGCAACGGGTCTGTGTCACAGTGGCGGCGTGCCGGGACCAACGCAAACCGTTACCCAGCAAGCTGAACGCCTGTTGGCCGTTCTGCGGGGTGCGGGTGGGCTCATGGTCGCCTTCTCGGGCGGGGTGGATTCAGGGGTCGTGCTGGCCGGTGCGGTGCGTGCGCTCGGCTCCACCCGAGTGATCGCGGCCACCGCCGTGTCCGGCAGCCTGCCCGGCGACGAACTCCAAGCGGCGAGACGATTTGCCACCGAACTAGGCGTCGTCCATCTCACCCCGTCGACAGATGAGCTGGCCCGACCCGGCTACCAGGCCAACGATGGGGACCGTTGTTACTTCTGCAAAGCCGAATTGCTCGACGTACTCCGGCCGTTGGCCGATGAGCACGACCTGCCGTTCGTGGCAACCGGAACCAACGCCGACGACCTGAAAGCGGGCTTCCGCCCTGGAATCCGGGCCGCCGCCGAGCGCAATGCGATCACGCCGTTGGCCGACGCGGGTCTGACCAAGGACGTCGTCCGACAGATCGCCCGCGACTGGTCGCTGTCGCTATGGGACAAGCCGGCCTCGGCGTGCCTGTCCAGCCGGATCGCCTTCGGCATCAAGATCAGCCCCGCCCGGCTGGCCAGGGTCGAGCGAGCTGAACGCGGTCTGCGATCGGCCTTGCGCATGGCCGGACTGCGATCGGAGAACCTCCGGGTACGTGATCTCGGAGACATCGCACGAGTTGAGGTCGACGCCGAGCTGACTCCCACGCTGGCCACTCGCCCTGACCTGCTGGCGGCGGTGATCGGCTTTGACTGCGTCGAGCTGGATCCGGCGGGCTTCCGATCCGGTGCGATGAACGAGCTCCTGACCGACCCAGCTCGCTTTCGATGAGTCCAGGTAGCTCGAGGGCGTTCAGTCGCGGGCACTGAGAACGCAGAACTCGTTGCCCTCCGGGTCGGCTAGAACGATCCATCCCTCCTTCCCGGACTGCCCGACGTTGCTCCGGGTGGCTCCCAGCCGCTCCAGCCGCTCGACCTCCGTGGCTTGGTCGTCAGACGCTCGGGGCGCCAGGTCGAGATGCAGCCGGTTCTTGACCTGCTTCCCTTCCGGCACCGGGACAAAGATCAAACCCGGGCCGCGTTCCTCCACCGGAATGCTGTCCGCTTTCGCCAAGGCATGCGGCGGAACGATCACCACTTCGTCCGGTGCTTCATAGACGGTCTGCCAGCCCAAGACCTCCGCCCACCATCGAGCCTGCGCCGCGACGTCCGAGCAGTCGATCACCACCGAGTACCACCGCACACTCACAAGAGGCCTCTCTCTGTGCCATGCCCAGGACGATCCAAAGGCCCGGCCATTCTCTCGCCTACCACTGACACAACCGTTCGAAGGCCTGCGCGGAGGCTCAGCGCTCGCCGTCGACGAGGGTGTCATCAGAAATGTTGACGTGGCACGCCGTTGTCGAGCTCGATCAACGTGCCCTGCGCACGGGCTTGCAGAGCGATCCGGAGCCGGTTGGCCAGCCGAGGCACAGCTACTGCATCCAGGTCGGCGGGTGCGAAGAACCGGTAACTGCGAAGCTCCCCGATCGGGAGAGTCAGCTCTACATCTGCAGGGAGGACGCCGCCGTCGTAGACGAACATGAGCGAATCGCCCCGTCCCGGCACGGTTTGGTGCTCGATGACGAGCAGGCGACCGACATCCACGGTAACGCCGATTTCCTCCTGGCACTCACGCCGCGCGGCGGCGGGAGCGGATTCTGCTGCCTCGGTCACACCGCCGGGCACTTCCCACGACGACTTGTAGGTCGGCTCGACCAGCAGGACGCGACCGGCTTCGTCGGTGATCAATACGCCCGAGCCGACGTACTTCCTCGGGAGGCTGGCGAAGAAGGCGGCCTCCCCTGTCGAGGGCACCTCGGGTCGCCGGAGAAGAACCTTGGCGGCGAAGGCTGCCGCACCGAAACCGTTGTCGATGTTCGTGACGACGATGCCGGGAGCGCACGAAGTGAGCATGGTCAACAGCGCGGCCAACCCCTCGAAGGCCGCGCCGTACCCGATGCTGGTCGGAACGGCCACGACCGGCGTCGAGACCAGTCCGCCGACGGCACTGGCCAGTGCACCGTCCATGCCGGCGACAACGATCACAACGTCGGCGGCCTCGAGCTCGGGCCGGACGCCCATCAGCCGGTGCAGTCCAGCCACGCCGACGTCCTCGATCCGGGTCACCGTGGCGCCGAACGCCGCCGCCACGAAGGCGGCTTCCGCCGCGACCGGGGCGTCGGAGGTCCCAGCCGACACAACGACGACGTTGCCGACTGCCCCTGTTGGACAACCGATTCTGATGCAGCGGGCCAACGGATCGAAATGCGCATCGGGCCAGCTCAGCCGAACGGCGTCAGCAGTTTCGGCACTGACCCGGGTCGCCAGCGCCAACGGGCCGATCCCGATCAGCCCGGCCAGGCAGCCGACGACCTGCTCTGGGGTCTTGCCTTCGGCGTACACGACCTCGGGGATCCCGGTCCGCTCGGTGCGATGGACGTCGAGCCGGGCGAAGCCGAGGTCGAGCACCTCGTCGGGTACCTGATCTCCGGTGTCCGGGCCGTTCGGGGCCGGCAGTTCCTCCGTCACGCCTGCCATGGTGCCGTGTCGGGGAGACTCAGTTCTCGTGACCACCACCGGACCCGACGGGCTAGCCATCGTCGACAAGCCTCAGGGCCTCACCTCGCATGACGTCGTGGCCCGGATGCGACGCCTGGCCGACACGCGCAAGGTCGGGCACGCCGGAACGCTGGATCCGATGGCCACCGGTGTTTTGGTCATCGGCATCGGCCGAGCCACCCGGCTGCTCGGTTATGTGTCCGGCCAGGACAAGGCTTACGCGGCCACGATCCGGCTGGGCGCCAGCACGGTCACCGACGATGCCGAGGGTGACGTGATCGCCACGGCCAGCACCTACGGTATCGGCGAGGACGCGATCCGAGCCGGACTGACGATCCTGACCGGAGACATCGAACAAGTGCCCTCTTCGGTGAGCGCGATCAAGGTGGCCGGCCGCCGTGCCTATTCCCGAGTACGGGCCGGAGAGGACGTCATCCTTGCGGCCCGGCCGGTCCGGGTCTCGGCGCTGGACCTGCTCGCCGTGCGACACCCGACTCCGGACCTGATGGATCTCGACGTCACAGTGGAGTGCTCCACCGGCACCTACATCCGCGCCCTGGCTCGGGACCTCGGCGACGGACTCGGGGTCGGTGGCCACCTCACCGCACTACGGCGCACCCGCGTCGGCGGATTCTCGATCGAGGAGGCCCGCAGATTGGCGGACCTGGCACAGGCGCCGATTACCCACGACCTCGGTGGCGCGGTGAGCCGAAGCTTCACCCGCGTCACGGTGGACAGCGAGACAGCCCGAGCACTGAGTTACGGCCAACGGGTCCGGGCCCTGGGCCTGCCCGGGGTCTACGGTGTATTCGATCCCGAAGGTGCCGTGGTCGCCCTGGTCGAAGACCTCGACGGGCAGGCCCGGCCGGTCGTCGGCTTTACCTGAGATGCCGGCTCCGGGGTCATCAGTCACAATCAGCAGGATGACCCGCTCAGGGAACCATCGTTAACTCTGTCCATCGACCCCAGCCCGCACCAGCCCCACCACCGAGAAGGCACCCGTGACCGACATCCTGGCCCGCCCGACTCAGCTCACCGCCGACCTGCCGTTGCAGGTCTCGCCGTCGGCAAGTCCGGTCGACGCGGTACGGCGTGCGGAGATCCTGGCTGATCCCGGCTTTGGTCAGCACTTCACCGATCACATGCTGTCGGTGACCTGGACACGTGGTGTGGGCTGGCACAACGCCCTGCTCGGCCCCTTCACGCCGCTGCAACTGCATCCGAGCACCGCCGTACTGCACTATTCGCAGACCATCTTCGAGGGGCTCAAGGCGTTCAACCTCGACGACGGCGGGCTCGCGGTGTTCCGGCCCGATGCCAACGCGGCGCGCTTCCAGCGCTCGGCGGCCCGGCTGGCGATGCCTGGATTGCCCGAGGATGCTTTCGTTGCAGCGGTCGAGGCGCTGGTCAGCATCGACCGGGCATGGGTGCCATCCGGGGGGGACCGAAGTCTGTACCTGCGCCCGTTCATGTTCGCCACCGAGGCCTACTTGGGCGTGCGACCGGCCCACGAGTACCTCTGTCTGTTCATCGCCTCACCGTCCGGCGCGTATTTCCCGCGGGGCGTCAAACCCGTGACCGTGTGGCTTTCCGAGGACTTCGTCCGCGCGACACCAGGCGGTACCGGCGCGGCGAAGACCGGCGGCAACTACGCCGCCAGCCTGCTCGCCCAGGAACAAGCGGCAGCGCAGGGGTGCGACCAGGTCGTCTGGCTCGACGCGGTCGAACGCAGTGCAGTGGAGGAGATGGGGGGGATGAACCTCTTCTTCGTCATCGACCACCGGCGGACGCACGGGAGGCGCGGAGGCGACCCATCAGACATCGAGTTGGTCACCCCGGAACTGACGGGCACCCTGTTGGCCGGAATCACCCGAGACGCGCTGATCACGCTGGCCAGGGAGCATGAGTACGCCGTGTCGGAGCGCCGAATCACCGTCGCGGAGTGGCGCGATCGGGCCGCCGATGGGTCGCTGACCGAAGTCTTCGCCTGTGGAACCGCTGCGGTCATCACCCCGATCGGGAAGGCACGCAGCAATGGTGGCGAGATCACCATCGCCGACGGCGAACCGGGTCCGATCACGACGGCGTTACGCGAGGAACTGCTCGCCATCCAGCACGGAACCGTCGCCGACCGGCACGGCTGGATCCACCGAATCGGTTAGGCGGGCGACATGCACCAGAAACCCGGTACGGCTGAGACTGCACGCCCACTGCGGACGCAGTCCTGATGAAGAGGTGGCGCGGCGCTGAGCGGACCCCTAGCGGTTGGGGCCGCTCGGTGGTCACGATCGGGATGTACGACGGTGTGCACCGCGGCCACCAGTACCTGCTCCAGGCCGCTGTCCGGCGGGCTCATGCGGCCGGACTGTCCTCGGTGGCAGTCACCTTTGACCCGCATCCCAGCGAGGTTGTCCGGCCGGGTTCGCATCCGCCGATCCTGACCTCGGTGAACCGCAAGGCTGAGTTGCTCGCCGGACTGGGCCTGGACGCGCTGTGCGTGATCCCGTTCACCGCGGAGTTCAGCCGGCTGCAGCCCGATGAGTTCGTGCATTCAGCCCTCGTGGCGAATCTGCACGCCGCAGCGGTCGTTGTCGGAGAGAACTTCCGGTTCGGGCACAAGGCGCAAGGCACGGTCGACGTCCTGCGCGAATTGGGTGAGCGCTTCGGTTTTCAGACCGAGACCGTCAGGATTCAGCGCGCCGACGACGTACCGCTGTCCTCGACCTACGTTCGCGCATGTGTGGCCGCGGGAGACATGCCGGCTGCGGCGGCCGCCCTGGGACGCGAGCACCGGGTCGAGGGAATCGTCGTTCGCGGCGACCGGCGAGGACGTGAGTTGGGCTATCCGACGGCCAACGTCGAAGCCCCGCTGCACACCGCAATTCCGGCTGACGGGGTCTATGCGGGCCGGCTGATCCGCGACGGGAAGCCGCTGCTCGCGGCGATCTCGGTAGGCACCAATCCGACCTTCTCCGGCGAGCAACGCCGGGTGGAGGCCTTCGTCCTCGACTTCTCCGACGACATCTACGGCGAACATGTCGCTGTCGAGTTCCTACTCCGGCTGCGTGGGATGGAACGATTCGACAGGGTGCAGGACCTGATCACGGCCATGGAAGGTGACGTAGCCCGCACACGCGCGGTGCTCACCGAGCCCCTCGAAGCCGACAGCGAGTGAGCATCGCAGCGAGGAACGAGCGAGGAGCGGAGCGAGCGCGGAGGCGAGCAATGTCGCAGCCTGATATCCTTGCTGCGTCACGCCGATCTTGGGCGTGCGCCAGCGTGTTCACTTCAGCCTTTCGTGAATCAGACCGAGGGCGACGCGCGACCTGTGAAGGAGAACAAGAGATGGGTCTGTCCACAACAGTAAAGAAAGACATCAGCACCGAGTACGGGACTGTCGAGAACGACACCGGCTCACCCGAGGTGCAGGTCGCGATGCTCACCCAGCGCATACGGGACCTGACCGAACACCTCAAGCTGCACAAGCACGATCACCACAGCCGCCGCGGCCTGCTCCTGCTCGTCGGGCGCCGGCGCCGGCTGCTCAACTACTTGGCGAAGATCGACATCGACCGCTATCGGTCGCTCATCGAGCGACTGGGCCTACGTCGTTAAGAGCATTAGCCGCTAGGTACCACCCCCGTACGGCACCCGCCGTACGGTCTTC
>JACCQS010000079.1 GCA_013814015.1 Geodermatophilaceae bacterium
TTGTTCGTAGCCACTGTCGTACTCCTGTCGAAGTCATCGATCGTTTCTTGCGCGTCTGGACCCTGCACCGACGTTCGAGCGGGTCCGGAGCGGCACACCTCGGGGAGGCGCCTGCCACCGTTGTTTCGGCTGTACGGCCGGCCACGGAGGACCGACGGGGAAGTCTAGTCAAAGGCCGCGTGAAGCATCTGTGAGCCGCCTGGCAAATGAGCCCTGGGTAGCCTGTTCTCGTGTTGGTGGTCGGATTTCCTGCAGGTGTGTTCGGGACGAATTGCTATGTCCTCGCCACCGCCCCGGGGGCGGAGTGCGTCGTGATCGACCCAGGGATGGACGCCGTCGACCCGCTGCGCGATGTGCTGTCCGAACACGACTTGAAGCCGGTCGCCGTCGTCCTGACCCATGGGCACCTCGACCACACCTTCTCCGTGGTCCCGGTCTGTTCCGGCTACGACATCGCCGCCTATCTCCACCCCGACGACGCGCCGATGCTGGCCGACCCGGTGACGTGGCACGGACCGGCGCTGGCCGCGATCGTGGCCGGAATGCCGATTCCGGAACCCGATGATCTTCGCTTTCTCACCGGTGGTGTGGAGCTCGACCTGGCCGGCGTGCGGCTCATGCCCCGGCACGCACCCGGTCACACGCTCGGCTCCACCGTCTTCGAGGTCACACTCGAGAATGGACCCGGCTTGCTCAGCGGCGACCTGCTCTTCGCGGGCTCCATAGGTCGGGTCGACCTGCCGGGCGGGTCGATGAGTCAGATGACCGCTTCTCTCGCGCGGGTCGTGCTTCCCCTCGATGACGCGACCGTCGTCCTTCCCGGGCACGGTCCGGTCACGACGATCGGCCGGGAGCGGGCCGGCAACCCATACCTTCAGGACTTGGTCGACGAGCCCGCTGCCCCGCGCCGGAGCCTCTAGATGGTCAGCGCCTAGATGGAGAACCTCTAGATGTCCGGTCAGCGGCCCGGCCCGCTGTCGGGCTTTCCGGAACTCCTGCCGGGACAACGGATGATCGAGCAGCAGATCATCGACGGCCTGCGCCGAACCTTCGAACTCCACGGCTTCGCGCCGATCGAGACTCGGGCCGTGGAGCCGGTCGAGCAGTTGACCGGTGGCGGCGAGGTCGACAAGGAGATCTACGCCGTGCGCCGGTTGGCCGATGTCGAGGACCGGGATTCCGAGCCGGGTCTGGGACTGCACTTCGACCTGACCGTTCCATTCGCGCGTTATGTGTTGGAGAACGCCGGCAAACTCGAGTTCCCGTTCCGCCGGTACCAAATCCAGAGGGTGTGGCGCGGCGAACGGCCGCAGTCGGGCCGCTTCCGGGAGTTCACCCAGGCAGACATCGACATCGTCGCCCAGGGCGAGTTGGCCTTCCACCATGACGTCGAGGTCGCGCGGGTGATGGCCGAGGCACTGGCTGCCCTGCCCGTCGGGCACCTTCGGCTGCAGGTCAACAATCGCAAGCTTCTCCAGGGCTTCCTGTTCGGAATCGGTGCACCCGAACCATCCGTTGCCATGCAGGCCATCGACAGGCTGGACAAGGTGCCGGCCGATGTTGTCGGTGGGCTGCTCCGTACCCACGCTGGCCTGTCGGACAAGCAGGCCGACGCCTGCCTGGAGTTGGCCGACATCCGCACGGCTGACACCTCTTTCGTCGACCGGGTGCGCCACCTCGGGATACACGACGAGCTCCTCGACGAGGGTCTGGCCGAGCTGGCCGTCGTCGTCGACGGTTGCAGGGACCTCAACTCCGCGCGAATCACGGTGGAGGCCGATCTGCGGATCGCCCGCGGCCTGGACTACTACACCGGCACCGTTTTCGAGACCAGGATGAGCGGATACGACGCACTCGGCTCGATCTGCTCGGGAGGTCGGTACGACTCGCTGGCCAGCGATGGGCGGACGACCTATCCCGGCGTGGGCATCTCGTTGGGGGTGTCCCGGTTGCTGGTCCCGCTCTTCGCCGACGGCAGCCTCGCCGCCTCCCGCAGCGTCCCGTCGTCCGTGCTCGTGGCACTGCCCGACGAGGGGATGCGGGCGGCAACTGCCCTTGTGGCTCAAGCACTTCGGTCCCGAGGTGTCGCAACAGAGGTTGCCGCATCGGCGGAGAAATTCGGTAAGCAGATCCGGTACGCCCAACGGCGCGGCATCCCGTACGTCTGGTTCCCCGCGGCCGAAGCGGGCTCGCAGCACGAGGTCAAGGACATCCGCAGCGGTGACCAGACCGCAGCAGACCCCGATACCTGGTTGCCGCCCGAGATAGACCTGAAACCGCAGATCATTTCCACCCCGAACGCCGTCGAGTAGAGGAAATCTGTGATTCGCACCCACGCAGGTGGAGACCTGCGCAGCTCCGATGCCGGACAGACCGTCACCCTGGCCGGGTGGATCGGTCGACGCCGCGATCACGGAGGGGTGGCGTTTCTCGATCTGCGCGATGCCTCCGGTGTGGTGCAGGTCGTCGTACGGGACGAATCCGTGGCCCACGGGCTGCGCAACGAGTACTGTCTCCGGGTCCTCGGCACGGTCGCCGCCCGGCCGGTCGGCAACGAGAACCCAGCTCTGCCGACCGGCGCGATCGAGGTCATCGCGGCCGAGGTCGACGTGCTGTCGGAGTCTGCGTCGCTGCCGTTCCAGATCGACGACCACGTGGAGGTGGGAGAGGAGGCTCGACTCAAGCATCGCTATCTCGACCTGCGTCGAAGCGGTCCGGCCGCGGCCCTGCGGTTGCGAAGCGAGGTCAACCGCACTGCCCGCGAGGTGCTGCACGGCCACGGTTTCGTCGAGATCGAGACCCCGACGCTTACCCGTTCGACGCCGGAAGGTGCCCGCGACTTCGTCGTGCCGGCGCGGCTGGCACCGGGGTCCTGGTACGCGCTGCCGCAGTCGCCGCAGCTGTTCAAGCAACTGCTGATGGTCGCCGGGATGGAGCGCTATTACCAGATCGCGCGCTGCTACCGCGACGAGGACTTCCGGGCAGATCGGCAGCCCGAGTTCACCCAACTCGACGTGGAGATGAGCTTCGTCGACCAGGACGACGTGATCGCGCTGACCGAGGAGGTCCTGACTGCGCTGTGGTCGCTGATCGACCACCGCATACCCACGCCGATCCAGCGGATCAGCTACGCGCAGGCGTTGTCGCGGTACGGCACCGACAAACCCGACCTGCGCTTCGGGATCGAACTGACCGACTGCACCGCATATTTCGCAGAGACCACGTTCCGGGTCTTTCAGGCGCCCTACGTCGGGGCGATCGTCATGCCGGGCGGTGCTGACCAGCCGCGGCGCACGCTGGACGCGTGGCAGGACTTCGCCCGGCAACGCGGACACAAGGGCCTGGCCTACGTGCTGATCGGCGCTGACGGTGAACTGGCCGGCCCGGTGGCCAAGAACCTCTCGGATGACGAGCGTGCCGGTATTGCCGGTCACGTCGGTGCTGGGCCCGGCGACTGCGTCTTCTTCGCAGCCGGAGAGTGTTCGGGGGCGCGGGGCCTGCTCGGTGCCGTACGGCTGGAGATCGGTCGCCGCGGTGGGCTGATCGATGCGTCCCGGTGGTCGTTCGTGTGGGTGGTGGACGCGCCATTGTTCGAACCGTCTGCCCAAGCCCGGGCCTCCGGCGACGTGGCCGTGGGTGGCGGAGCCTGGACCGCGGTGCATCACGCGTTCACCTCGCCCAGACCAGAGTTTCTGGACACCTTCGACACCGATCCCGAGCATGCGTTGGCCTACGCCTACGACATCGTCTGCAACGGCAACGAGATCGGCGGTGGCTCGATCCGGATCCACCGTCGGGACGTGCAGGAGAGGGTCTTCGCCATCATGGGGCTGTCCGCCGGGGAGGCCCAGGAGAAGTTCGGCTTCCTGCTCGACGCCTTCGCCTACGGGGCCCCGCCGCACGGCGGGATCGCGATCGGCTGGGACCGGGTGTGCGCGCTGCTGGCCGGGCAGGACTCGATCCGCGAGGTGATCGCCTTCCCCAAGTCCGGCGGCGGATACGACCCGCTGACCGGCGCGCCCGCCCCCATCACCGCTGCCCAGCGCAAGGAAGCCGGCGTCGACGCCTTGCCTTCCGAGTGAAGGACGCCTTCTACCAATAGGTTCGATACAAGGCGTCCTTTCCTCGGTCCGACCGGGCGCTCTATCGTCGGCGCCATGTCGGTAATCTCTCGTACGCTGCTCGGCCCCGGCCCGACCAATCCGTACCCCGAGGCGACCGCAGCGTTGGCCCAGCCACTGATGGGCCACCTCGATCCCGCTTTTCTTGCGCTGCTCGACGAGACCTGCGACCGGCTCCGGACGGTCTACCGCACAGTCAACCGCCGCACGCTTCCGCTGTCAGCTACCGGGAGCGCCGGCATGGAGGCGGCCTTCGTCAACACCGTCGGTCCGGGCGATGTCGTCGTGGTGGGTGTCAACGGCCTGTTCGGAGTACGGATGTGCGATGTCGCGGACCGCTGCGGTGCCGAGGTCGTCCGCGTCGATGCGCCGTGGGGGCAGCCGTTGGACGTGGATGCAGTCCTGTCCGCTCACCCGTCACCGAAGCTGATCGCTGCGGTTCACGCGGAGACATCGACCGGCATCTGCAACGACGTGGCCGCACTCGCAGCGGGCAAGGGAGATGCGCTCCTTCTGGCCGACTGTGTCACCTCACTGGCCGGCATCGAGTTGGCCGTTGATGACTGGGGCATCGACCTCGCGTACTCAGGCACCCAGAAATGCGTTGGCGTCGCCCCCGGCCTGTCGCCGTTCACCATCAACGACCGTGCCTGGGAACGGCGGATCGAGCGCCCGCAGTCCTGGTATCTCGACCTCGGCATGCTCGGTGGCTACGTCGGTGAGGCTGCCAGTGGCAGCGGCGGTCGTACCTACCACCACACCGCACCCACAGCGATGGTCGCCTCGCTGCATGCCGGGCTGGGTCGGGTGCTCGAGGAGGGGCTGGATGCGGTCATCGCCCGCCATGCCGCAATGGGCCAGGCGCTTCAAGAAGGTCTGCAGAACCTGGGCCTGGAACTCTTTGCCGCACTTGGGCATCGGCTCCCCGAGTTGACCACGGTGCGAGTCCCGGAAGGTGTCGACTCCGCGGCCGTACGAGCAAAGCTGCTGCACGACTACAACATCGAGATCGGAGCTGGGGCCGGGGAATTCGCCGCCACGGTATGGCGGATCGGGCTGATGGGCTACAACGCCCGTCCGGCCATCGTCACGCTGATCCTGGGTGCCCTGGGCGAGATTCTCGATCGCCGCTGACTGCGGTCTGACACCGGCTCAGGCGCGTTTGGCCGCCTCGAGAACCTCTGCGGCCAGATGCACCATCGCGCCACGGGTCTGATCGGTCAGTTCGTTCTGATCGATCCGCGCGCCGGCTCGTAGGTGTGGATCGTCCGGAACAGTCACCAGACCGCGGCACAGGCCCTCGAATCTCAGCGCTGCCGAAGCCAGATCCACGGGGCTGCGCCGCCGGGGCACCGCGGTGACAGCCACGAAACTGTCTGCCACGAGAGCACCGAAGCCGCGCTCGGCGATCCAGCGCAGGCCCGCGTAGGTCGAGGTGATCCCATCGACACTCGGCGAGGTGGCGAATACCAGCGTGTGCGTGCCCCCGAGCAACTGCCGCATCAGTCCGCCGCTGAGACCGGCCCCACAATCGGTGACCGTGATCGGGAAATGCCGGTGAACGACATCCATCGTCGCGACGAAGGTCGCCTCGTCGAAGCGGGCGCTCTCCCCGGGGTCCAGACCACTGGGCAGCACCCACGTGCCGTTCGCGGATCGACCGAGGTAGGGGGTGAGGATGGCGAGATCACCGGGGTCACCTCGCCCGGCAAGGTCACGAGCGCTATGCGTCGGTGCAACGCCGCTGCGTAGCAGCAGCGAACCGAAGGTCGGATCCGCATCGAGCAAGAGCACCGGTTCAGCGCGCACCTGTGCGTAGATACCGGCCATCAGCACCGACAGCGTCGTCTTACCGACTCCGCCCTTCAATCCGAGCACGGCGATGCGCCGCGGACTCCGGATCGGTGGAACGATTCGTTCCCGATCGAGCCGCTCCTGGCGGGCCAGCGCCTTCGCCTTACCACGGAACAGGCTGAAGTTCCGCGACGGCCGTTTCGTTTCGGCCCGCCGCTGCTCGGCCGGCGGCGCAGGTGTTGGCGCCGGCGCCTGCGGCCCGGGCAGCTGCGTTGGGGCCGGTGGCGGTCGTCGTTCGAAGGGGACCGTCGACCCAGGCGCGGCTATTTCTGCATGTGGCTGCGCGGGCGGCGTGACCGTTGGCAGTTGGATCATCTGGGTGTCGGCGGCCCGTCCTTCGAACGAGTGTCGGCCACCCTTGCGCTTCGGTGCCCCGTACGCCGGAGGCGGGGCCGGCGGCGGCGTGCTGTTCAGGGCTGAACCCCTTCCCGGCTACCTGGCCACAACGAGCACTGGGCGCCCAGGCCGCTGCTTGCCATTCTGTCCACAGCGACATTGTCTCTGCGCCCGATGGTCGAACTTCGCCAGGGTCGGTCGCCATGCCTCGATCGAGCCGGCTTCTCCGTACCAGGCCGATCAGAGCTCGCGCGTACCCTCGGGCGCCGTGACGGAGCCGGCGAGTCTCTTCGATGAAGCCGCGGCGGAAAATGCCGCGGCAGCAGCGCCACTGGCGGTGCGGATGCGGCCGCGTTCGCTGGACGAGGTCGTCGGGCAGGAAGCCGTCCTGGGGCCTGGGCGGCCCCTTCGTCGACTGGTCGATGCTGACGAAGGAATGTCGGTGATCCTGTACGGGCCACCGGGAACGGGTAAGACCACGCTGGCCCATGTCGTGTCCCTGGCCACCAAGCGGACCTTCGTGCAGCTCTCAGCGCTGAACTCCGGGGTCAAGGACGTCCGCGCGGTGATCGACACCGCCACCAAGGATCTCGGTCTCACCGGGCGGCGGACGGTCCTGTTCATCGACGAGGTGCACCGCTTCTCCAAGACCCAGCAGGACTCCTTGCTCTCGGCGGTGGAGAACCGGGTGGTCAGCCTGATCGCGGCCACCACGGAGAACCCGTACTTCTCAGTAGTCAGCCCGTTGCTGTCCCGCTCGATCGTGTTGACCTTGGAACCGCTGGGTGACGACGACGTACGTATCCTGCTGCGGCGGGCGCTGACCGATCCGCGGGGCTACGGCGGCACCTTGACCATGGCCTCCGACGCCGAGGACCATGCAGTTCGGATCGGTGGCGGGGACGCTCGCCGCGCCCTGACGACCCTTGAGGCCGCAGCCAACGCCGCCCGGGACGAGGGGCTGTCGGAGATCACCCTGCCCGTCGTGGAGCGCGCGGTCACCCGGGCCGCGGTGCGGTACGACCGGGACGGCGATCAGCACTACGACGTGGCCAGCGCACTGATCAAGTCCATCCGAGGCAGCGACGTGGATGCCGCACTGCACTACCTGGCGCGGATGGTCGAGGCCGGGGAGGACCCGCGGTTCATTGCCCGACGGCTGGTGATCAGCGCCAGCGAGGACATCGGCATGGCCGATCCCACGGCCCTGCCGTTGGCTGTCGCGGCGTACACAGCGGTCTCTTTCATCGGAATGCCCGAAGGGCGCATCCCGCTGGCTCAAGCCGTGATCCACCTGGCTACCGCACCGAAGTCCAATGCCTCCTATGCCGCCATCGGTGCCGCGATCGAGGACATCCACAAGGGACTGGCCGGACCGGTGCCCTTCCATCTGCGTGACTCGAGCTACCAGGGAGCAGCCAAGCTCGGCCACGGCCAGGGCTACGCCTACGCCCACGAAGATCCGGACGGTGTCGTCGCACAGCAATTCGCCCCGGATGCCGTGGACCGGCGGGACTACTACCGGCCCACCGACCACGGCGCAGAGGCGGGTATGAGCCAGCGGCTGAGCAGGCTCCGGGCGATCCTTCGCCGGCGCTGAGCAGCCCGCAGACGTAACGAGGTTATTACGACTGGCGCAACCCCGTGTATCGCCGCCGAACAGGGCTAGGTTGCACGAGGCTGGTTTTCACGAGCCCGTATATCGGCGAAGCACAAGCACGTTCATCCCCGAGAGGTGGAGCTGAGTGGCCAAGGTGATTCTTTCCGACGTCGGGAAGGTCTACGACGACGGCACCCGAGCGGTTACCGGCTTGGACCTGGAAATCGAGGACGGCGAGTTACTGGTCCTGGTCGGCCCCT
>JACCQS010000106.1 GCA_013814015.1 Geodermatophilaceae bacterium
GAGCAGCCGTCGTGGAAGAGTTGCACGCGACCTCATAGCCTTGTCCACGACCATGCGCGCCGGTTACTCCGAAGGACTCCCATGAGCATGTCCATCCCCCCGGCCGAGGCGGCGCTGCCCCGGTTCCGGCGGGATCCGGCCGGAACTCATCCGCCGCTGCTGAGTCCGGACTACCGATCGACTCGGCTCCGGGCCCCGCTCAAAGCTCCGGTGGATCTACCGCAGCGGATGACAGAGGTGACCGGACCGGTCTTCGGCGACGGGCTGGTGCATGCCGACGATGCGGATCTCACCCGTGGGTACGCCGAAGAGCCTGCAGGACAACGAATTATCGTTTGCGGCAGGCTAATCGACGGCGACGGACGACCGATCCCCCGGAGTCTCGTGGAGATCTGGCAGGCCAATGCGGCCGGCCGCTATCGCCACGATCGAGACAACTGGCCGGCGCCTCTGGACCCGAACTTCGATGGAATGGGCCGGACCCTCACCGATGACGAGGGCCGGTACGCCTTCACCACGGTCAAGCCGGGCGCCTACCCCTGGAAGAACCACCACAACGCCTGGCGACCGGCGCACATCCATTTCTCGTTGTGCGGCCGCTCTTTCACCCAGCGCCTGGTGACCCAGATGTACTTTCCCGACGACCCGCTCTTCGGTCAGGACCCGATCTTCAACTCCGTCCCCCAGGCCGCCCGCAACCGGATGATCGCGGCCTTCTCCCTCACCGACACCCGGCCTGATTGGGCGCTAGCGTTCAACTTCGACATCGTGCTACGCGGCAGCGAGGCGACACCCTTCGATCCTGAGAGGTCATGACGTGACTACCTTGCTCAGTACGCCGTCGCAGACCGTCGGGCCGTTCCTGTCGATCGGACTGACCTGGGAGCGCGCCGAGTACGTCGTACCCGAGGGCACGCCTGGCTCGTTCTGGATCCGCGGTCGACTTCTTGACGGTGCCGGCGAACCCGTACCTGACGGACTCATCGAGACCTGGCAGGCCGATCCGTACGGGAACCTCGGGCATTCGGTACCTCCGGTGCGGCCAGCAGGCGGCGGCGGCTCCGGCTTCGGCGGGTTCGGGCGGGCCATGACCGGACCGGATGGGCAGTACGGGCTGCTCACCGTGAAGCCGGGCCGGGTCACTGATGCCGCGGGGGGCTGGCAGGCACCGCATCTGGATGTCTCGGTGTTCGCTCGGGGCTTGCTGCATCGCGTCGTGCTGCGCATCTACTTCGCCGACGAAGCCGAGGCGAACTCCGCCGACCCGGTGCTCTGCTCCTTGCCCGATGACGCAGCGCGAGCCACGCTCGTCGCCCGGCCAAACGGTGACGGCGGCTACATCCTCGACATCCGGCTCCAGGGTGCCCGCGAAACCGTCTTCTTCGCGGTCTGATCGAGAAGTCGGATCAGCAATGAATGACGGCCTGTTCACCCAGACCCACCAGCGGGGTGCGGTCCGCGACGAGGTCTCCAGCCGAGCATGGTTGCGGGCGATGCTCGACGCCGAGTCCGCCCTGGCCGGGGCCTGCGCCGATGCCGGCGTCGTCCCGGCCGCGGCGGCGGAGGCGATTGCCCTGGCTTGTGCTGACATCGACCGGTTCGACGCGAAGCAACTCGGGGTACTCGCGGCAGAGACCGGTAACCCGGTGGTCGGCCTGGTCGCCGCCATCCGGGCGGCCGTTTCCGACGATGTTGCCGCCTACGTCCACTGTGGAGCGACGAGTCAGGACATCATCGACACAGCCGCGGTGCTGATCGCTGGTCGTGCGATGACTACCCTGTTGGCCGACCTCGACCATTGCGCGAAGTCGGCGGCAGCGTTGACTGAACGTCATCGCGACACACCCATGGTTGCCAGGACACTTCTCCAGCAGGCCGTGCCGAGCACCTTCGGGCTCAAGGCGGCCCAGTGGCTGCACGGGCTGACGAGGGTCAGCCTGCACGTGCGCCGCATCCAGCAGGAGCTGCCGGCCCAACTGGGTGGTGCGGCCGGCACTTTGGACGGATATCCGGCGCCGGGCAGCGGCCTGCATACCGCACACGCGTACGCAGCCCGCCTCGGACTGGTCAACCCGCAGCTGCCCTGGCACACACTGCGCTACCCGATCGGCGAATTGGCTGGCGCCCTGGCCACGACCGCGGGAATCCTGGGCAAGATCGCCCTCGACGTCATCCTGCTCGCCCAGAACGAGGTCGGCGAGGTCGCGGTGTCCAGTGACGGGCGAGGCCGCAGTTCGACGATGTCGCACAAGCGAAACCCGGTGGCGGCCATCGCGGCAAGATCAGCGGCCAAGCGTGCCCCCGGGCTGGCTGCCACCCTGTTCGCGAGCATGGAGCAGGAACACGAGCGCGCAGCGGGCGCCTGGCAGGCTGAGTGGCCGACACTGAGCGAGCTCCTGACGTGCGTGGGTTCAGCCGCCGCCTGGCTGGGCGACGCCTTGGAGTTCTTCGATGTGGACGAGGATCGGATGGCTGCGAATCTCACCGCACTCGGCTCGTCGGCGTCGACAGGTTGTGCTGCGGCACTGGTGGATCGAGCACTGGCCGACTACCGGCCGACCATCGATGACACCGGCCCCAGAGAGCTTCCGACGACGACGAACGAGGAGACGGACTGATGGGCGCCATTGCCCTGCATCACCAGATCACCGGACGACGCGAGGCACCGGCCGTACTTCTACTGAATTCCCTCGGCAGCACACTGGAGATGTGGGAGCGGCAGGTCCCTGCACTGGCCGAGCAGTTCCTGGTGGTCAGATGTGACACCCGTGGACATGGTGAATCCCCGGTCCCACCCGGTCCGTATGTCATCGACGACTTCGTGGACGACGCCATTGCGCTGCTGGACAACCTCGGCATCGAACGAGTGAATGTTGCCGGCCTGTCGCTGGGCGGCATGGTCGCCATGCGGTTGGCCGCCAACAATCCAGGGCGCGTCGAGCGGCTCGCCCTGTTCTGCACCTCGGCCCAGCTCGGGCCGCCGGAAACCTGGACCGAACGCGCAGCGACCGTGCGTGCCAACGGCACTGCCGCGGTGGCCGACGCGGTTGTCGCCCGCTGGCTGACCGAGGCCCGGCGGGCAACCGACCCTCAGACGACGGAGTACTTGCGCGACATGGTCGCCTCGACACCCGCAGATGGGTACGCGGCCTGCTGCGACGCGATCCGCGAACTGGATCTGCGCGCAGACCTGGCCTCGATCACCGCCCCAACCCTGGTCGTCGCCGGCAGCGATGACCCCTCCACACCGCCGGTGCATCTGCAGGCCATCGCCGCCGGCATCGCCGGCGCCCGGTTGCTCGAGGTACCCCAGTGCGCGCACATGGCCACTATCGACCAACCCGACGCGGTCACCACCGCACTCGTCGAACACTTCACCGCGGCGGCCGATCATGGATGAGAACGACCGCCGGGCGCACGGTTTCGAGGTACGTAGCCAGGTCCTCGGCCAGGCTTACGTCGACGCGGCCGTCATCGGTAGCAGTGCGCTGACCGCCGATTTCCAGGAATACCTGACCCGTACGGCCTGGGGGGAGATCTGGTCGCGTCCCGGCCTGGACCGCAAGCACCGCAGCATGGTGACCATCTCGGTGCTCACCGCACTGGGCCACGAGCACGAACTCGCCCTGCACATCCGGGCGGCCGTACAGAACAACGGCCTCACGCCCGAAGAGGTGGCCGAGGTGATCATGCACGCATCGGTGTACGCCGGCCTTCCTGCCGCCAACCGGGCGATGGCCGTGGCCCAACGCGAGCTTGCCGAGCTCGGCTTCGCTCAGGCGGAGCCGGGATCGGGCAACTCGGGCTAGCCGATGCGGGCCGCGTGGTAGGAGCAGCAGGGGGCGGCAGGGGGCGGCAGGGGGCGGCTGAGCATGTCCTGCAAGTCGGGACCGTTTCTGACCCGGAACCCGGCGCCGGCCAGGTGCGCGTCCTGCTCTCCGTCCCATGAACCGGCCAAGGCGGGCTCCGATCGTCGGTAGCTGGTCTGACACGATCAACCTGTGACGACCCCGCCGCACTATCCCGGTCAGCCGCTCCAGCCGCCGCCGTACAGCCAGCCGTTCCAGCCGCCGCCGTACAGCCAACCTTTCCAGCCCCCGGTTCAGGGGCAGCGGGTCCAGCCTTTGAGCCAGGGCCAGCCGTTCCAAGGGCAATCGCCGTACGGTCAGCTGCCCCAGCCACCGGCACAACCGCTGGGGCCCCCGCCGAACGCGACCGGCGCACGATCTGTGTTGTGGCCAGTCGTGCTCGTGGTCTTGGCGCTGGTAGTGCTGGGCGTGTCCTTCTGGATGGGCACTTATCTGGCGGTCTACGGCAACCGGGGAATCAGCTTCTACCTGCTGATCGCCCTGATCGGCCTCACCGTCGCGGCCCTGGTGGCGGTCTGGTCGGAGACCGCCTTCGAGGTGCGTACCTGGGGCAGTAACCTGTTCGGCAAGACCGCACTGGGCTGGCGACGAATCGACCTCGCCAACCTCACATCGGCGGCCATTGCTGCGGTTCGAGGCAACAAGTTCGTCGTCCTGGGTGACGGGCAGGGTCGAGTCATGTTCTCGGAGAAGAAGCTCGGGCCAGTGAGCGACAGCGTGCGTCGCGGCTTGTCCGAGGCCGCCCAGCGGAGTCGCTTCGCCGTACCGACCGATCTGGCCAAACTCCTCGGACTGCCCGTACAGCCGGGCGCGCGAAGGCTTGGAAAGAGCGGCAACCTGACCCGAGTGTTCACCGTGCTGGGGCTGATTGCGGTCGGGCTGATCACCGGAGCTGCGGTTGTGAGTTAGCGTCGTTGCCGTGTCCGAGGGTCGTCGTGGAGTGCTGTTCGGCATCGCGGCCTACGGACTCTGGGGCTTGTTTCCGTTGTACTGGCCCTTGCTCAAGCCGGCCAGTCCGCAGGAGATCCTGGCCCACCGCTTCGTCTGGTCCCTGGTCTTCGTCACCCTGCTGATCCTGGTCGCGCGGAACTGGACCAAGCTTCGGGCGGTTTTCCGCAGTCGGCGTACGACGTTGATCCTCGCGGCCGCCGCGGTCCTGATCGCGATGAACTGGTTCACCTACATCTACGGAGTCAACAACGGGTTCGTAGTGGAGACCTCGCTGGGATACTTCATCAATCCGCTGGTCAGCGTCGTTCTCGGGGTGGCCTTCTTCCGCGAGCGGCTGCGTCGCGCGCAATGGGTGGCGGTGGCCCTCGCCTCGATCGCCGTGGTCGTGCTCACCGTCGACTACGGCCGACTGCCCTATCTGGCTCTCGTGCTTGCCTTTTCCTTCGGTTTCTACGGCCTGCTGAAGAAGCTGGCGCCGGTCGAATCGGCCGTGGGCCTGACCGTCGAGAGCGGGGTTCTGGTGCTACCCGCGATTGCGCTGCTGGCGGTCCTCGCCGCTCGTGGCGAGCTGGCCTTCGGCAACGTGAGCGTCGGTAACACCGCACTACTGATCAGCGCGGGGGTCGCCACCGCCGTACCGCTGCTGTTCTTCGCCTCGGCGGCTCGTCGGGTGTCGCTGAGCACCCTCGGAATCCTGCAGTACCTCGCTCCCACACTGCAATTGATCTTCGGTCTGACGGTTTTCAACGAGCCGATGCCGCCGGTGCGCTTGGTGGGCTTCTGCCTGGTGTGGCTGGCTCTGATCATCTTCTCGCTGGACGGACTTTGGGTAAGGCGGCCCTCGCCCATCCCCGAGCAGCCGATCCCTGACCTGTCCGGCGTGCCGCAGAATGATCCAGCGGCACGGCGGGTTAGTCTTCGTCGGTAAGGAAATGCCATGGTTGTGATTCGACCGTGGACGAGTCGCCAGGGAAGGGTTCCTCGTACCCATGAAGTCGAGTTCTGCACACGGGCAGCGTCTCGACCCGGCATCCTCCGATGCGGTTTCCGAGACCGGAGCCGAGACCGAGGGTCTCGCCCGGCGAGACCGGGAGGTCCTTGGCTTCGAGCGACAGTGGTGGAAGTACGCCGGTGCCAAGGAGCAGGCCATCCGGGAGCTGTTCGACATGTCGGCCACCCGGTACTACCAAGTGCTCAACGGACTGATCGACCGTCCGGAGGCGTTGGTCTTCGACCCGATGCTGGTCAAGCGGCTGCGGCGGCTGCGAGCCAGCCGGCAGCGGCAACGGTCGGCGCGCAGACTGGGCATCGATCTGGAGCGCTGAGAGCGCACGCGTACTGAGCCGCGTCCCGGCCGGTCCACCACCGGCTGGCTAAGCTGACCGCAAATGGGAAGGCACAGCGCCCCCGAGCCGGCGGTTCCTTCAGGCGACGAGCCCGACGGCCAGTCCGACGACTTCGATTCCTCCCAAAGTTTGGCGGACTTTTCGGCTTTCGCGCACACGCATCCTGGCTCTCGCAGGCGGGTCAGCCTCGCCGTCGGCCTGGTCATGCTCGGTGTCATTCTCCTGGGCTTCGGCTTCGTCTCGCTCACCATGGGCGATGACCCGCAAAACACCAGCCAGCAGACGAACGGCCAGGACACCACCGCAGTCCCGCTGACTACCTCAGCCACAGTCGCGACATCTGAACCAGCTCCGCCGACCTCACCCGCGCCGCCGTCGCCTGCGGTCATGCCCGTCACCGTGCTCAACAACAGTGCCGTGGGAGGGCTGGCCGCCAGGGTGGCCGCCGAATTGGAGGCCGGCGGCTGGCCGATCGCTGAACTCCTGAACTACTCAGAAACCCAGGTGCGAGCGACCACCGTCTTCTTCAGCCCCGGCAATGCCGCCGAGGAAGCCGCCGCGCAGGCGTTGATCACCCAGTTCCCGGAAATCACCGGTGGTGCCAAACCGAGATTCAACGGCTTGGACGGTTCCGGACTCACCGTGGCCGCCGTCGGGGATTGGGTCCCGTGACGACGAACCCTCGGTCAAGGCCGGGTAGTCGGCACGGCGTAGCGGTCCGTACGTAGATCTCCGTATCTGGCAACCGACCGGAACTAAGCGTCGGCGACCGCTCGTTGCTGGTTCCATGCAGCTGTCCCGATCCTCGTCAGCACGAGCGGCACGACCAGTACGAGCAGCATGGTCAGTTCGGAGACTCGGGATCGCGGCCCCGCCGCGCCGCCTGCTCGTCCTGCCGCTGCTGCTGGGCGTCGTCGTCTCCGGGCAGGTCGTTGTGGCCAGCTCCGCGGCCGCCGCCGACGATGTCGGCATCGAGACGAGGACTGTCCCGGCCGACGGCGACGAGGACATCGACCTGGACACCAGCCTGTACGTGCCCGCCGCCAGCCGGGACACATCGGCGCCGGCGGTGATCCTCGGGCACGGCTTCGGAGGATCCAAGGACAGCGTCGAGACCGAGGCGCAGGCCCTGGCCGAGGCGGGATACGTTGTGCTCACCTACTCCGCGCGTGGTCACGGCGCCAGTGGCGGTCTGATCGGACTCAACGATCCCGAGTTCGAGATCGCCGACCTGTCGGGAATGATCGATCTGCTCGCCGATCGCGACGAGGTGGCCACCGACTCCGACGGCGACCCCATGGTCGGGGTCACCGGCGCGTCCTACGGTGGAGCCTTGTCATTGTTGGGCGCTGCCTACGACGACCGGATCGATGCGATCGTCCCGCAGATCACCTGGAACTCATTGACCCGCTCCCTGTTTCCCGATCAGGTCGGCGCTCCCGAGGCGGGCGCCTTCGCTGGCGCTCCGGCACCAGGCGAGGACGGTGTCTTCAAAAAACTTTGGGCCGGACTGTTTTTCAGCACGGCGTCCGGGCTCGACGGCGGGCCGGGCTCGAGTGGCTCGGGCTCCAGCGGCGGCGACGGTCCTTCGCCAGAGACGCTGGGTGTCACCGACCTCACCTGCGGCCGGTTCCGAGCCGAGGTCTGCACCGCCTATCAGGAGGCAGCCGTCACCGGCCGGCTCACCCCAGAGATGGCCGAGATCCTCGATCGGGTCAGCCCCGCCGGTGTGCTCGATCGGATCGATGCACCCACGATGCTGGTCCAGGGACTCTCGGACACCCTGTTCCCGCTCAGCGAGGCCGACGCCAACGCCCGCGGCATCGCCGAGAACGGCACCCCGGTGAAGATGGTCTGGTACCGCGGCGGGCATGACGGCGGTAGGAACTCAGACGACGTCCTACGGCTGCGTGAACTCACCATCGCCTGGTTCGACCACTACCTCAAGGGCACCGGTCCTGATCCGGGAACGACTTTCGAGTTCCCCGAGCCGAACGCGCTCGCGGCCGGCCTGACTGCCTCCGGCGGTGCCGGTGGCGCCGACGAGCGGACGAGCACCCTGCCCGCCTATCCCGGACTGGCCAGTGCCGATGGGCCGACACCTGAGGCGACCGTCGGCGACATGCCACTGTCCGGACCACCCGCACAGTTCGCGGTCAATCCGGCCGGTGGCCTGCCGGCCGCGATCTCGACGATCCCTGGGCTGTCCGCCGGTCTCAGTTCACTGGGCGGGGCGTTGGGTGCCGGCGCCTTTCTGGACATTCCGGGCCAGTCGGCATTCTTTCGTACCTCACCGAGGGAGTCCTCGATCGACATCGTCGGGGCGGTACAGAGCCAGGTGCTGGTCGCCTCTCCCACCGGCTCGGCTGTCCTGTTCGCGAAGTTGTACGACACGACCGAGAGTGGTTCGCCAACCTTGCTGGGAGGCGTTGCGCCGCTACGTCTTTCGGGCCTTGCTACTGACCCCCGCCAAGCCGAGCCCATCGACATCACCCTGCCTGCGCTGGTGCACCGACTCGAAGTCGGACACTCGTTGATGCTCGTGCTGAGTACGACCGACCAGGGGTACAGCTCGCCGATCGAACCGGTCGCCTACGGCATCGGGCTCCCCTCGGGAGCTGTGCTGTCCGTACCCACGGTCAGTGGGACGGTGGCCGCCAGCGGGCAACCGGCCTGGCTGCTGTTCGCCGGTATCGTGGCCGGGCTCGGGCTCGTCCTGGTCGGCATCGTCTTCTGGTGGGGCCGGCGCAACCGTGCCCGTGCCTCAACGATCGATCCCGAGATCGCCGACGTGCCGCTGGTCGTACGAGGGGTGAGCAAGACCTATCCGGACGGGCTCAAGGCCGTACAGGATCTCTCCTTCCAGGTCAGGCACGGTCAGGTCGTCGGGCTGCTCGGCCCCAACGGTGCGGGCAAGACCACCGCGCTGCGGATGGCGATGGGCCTGATT